>JAPPBT010000102.1 GCA_026702745.1 Gemmatimonadota bacterium | reverse complement strand
AACAAGACCATCAAGGCCCAGATCGATTCCTTGAAGGGCAAGATCCCGGAGGTACAGGACATCCGGCTGTCCACGCGCCTCAAGGACAGCGCCTCCTGCCTGGTGGCCGACGAGGGCGCCATGAGCGCCCACATGGAACGGCTCATGCAACGCATGGGCGAGGGCGGCGGCCAGAGCTCCAAACGCATCCTGGAACTCAACGCCGGACATCCCGTGGTCCAGGGCCTGCAGAAGCTCCACGACAGCGACGGCGAAGACGCACGCGTCGAATCCATCGGCCGCCTGCTGTACGAGCAGGCCGTGGTGGCCGAGGGATCCAAGCTCGACGATCCCGTGGGGTTCGCGAGCCGGATCAACGACCTGCTGGTCAAGGAACTGATCCGGATCTAGGGCGCACCAGGAACCTGAATTCAGGCCGTCTCACAATCAGCCACATCGACCGGTTAGCACACCACTATGCGATATTTGGTTCTCCTGGCATCGATGCTCGCGATGGTCTCCTGCGGCGAAAGTGAACGCGGCGGGGAACAGCCGGGGACCGCCACGGAAGGTGGCCGCGTCAACTCGATCGGCGTGGTCCTCCCGGACGACGCCGTGGACGCCTCCCGCCAGGTGCTGCGGTCCATGAGTCCGGAGCCCAAGAGCCTGGACCCCAGCATCGAACCTTACGACACCGAGCAGACGATCCTGCCCTTCGAAGCCTTGCTGTTCAAGGACGAGCACTGGAACCCGATCCCGGGCGCCGCGCACAGCTGGGGCTCGGATGACGGGATAGTCTGGACCTTCAATCTCAGGTCCGGGATGCGCTGGAGCGACGGTTCACCGCTGACGGCCCACGACTTCGTGTATTCCTACCGCCGGATGCTCGATCCCGAATCCACCAACATCTACGCCTTCTTCTATTACGACATCAAAAACGCCGAAGCGATCGTCAAGGGGGAGAACAAGGATCTTGAGTCCCTGGGCATCCGGGCCGTGGACGATACGACCCTGGTCATCGAGACGGAGAAGCGGGCCCCCTACCTGCCCCATATCGTTTCTTTCGGCGACGCCATGCCGGTGCCGAAGCGGCTCGTGGACAAATACGGCCGCAAGTGGACCGAACCGCAGAACATCATCACGAATTCCGGCTTCATGGTCACGGAGTGGGTCAACGGCAGCCACATGACGCTTGTTCCCAATCCTTACTACAACGGCCCTCACAAGCCCTTCCTTGAGAAGGTGATACACCCTTTTCGCAACGCGGCCGCAGCCACCATCCTTCCCTACGAGAGCGACGAGGTCGACATGGAGAATGTTGATGTGAACGACCTTGAACGCATCGAGCGTGATCCCGATCTGAAGCAGGATCTCGTGCGCTTTCACGGACTGAATACCTGGTATCTCTTCTTCAGGACGCAGTTGCCGCCCTTCGACGACATTCGCGTCCGGGAAGCCTTTACGCGGGTGATGGACCGCGACAATATCTGCAACATCATCCTACGGGGAGGGGCCGTGCCGGCCTATTCCATGATCCCGCCCGGCTTCAGGGAATTCGAGGGCGATACGCACGCCGCGGTGCAGGGCTTCGATCCCGAACGGGCACGGCAACTGATGCGCGAGGCCGGATATCCGGGTGGACAGGGATTCCCCCGCCAGGAGCTGTGGCTCAGGGCCCCCACGCCCTCCGACCGCCTGATCGGCGTGGCGATACAGAGCATGCTGAAAGAGCATCTCGGCGTCGACGTGGACATCCGGACGGCCGACCTGCACACCTACATGGACCATCTGTACGAGTGGAACATGAACCTCGGGCTGATCGCCTTCGGCGCCGATTTCCTCGACCCCCGCAACATACTGGACATGATCTGGCACTCCCAGCCCCGGGGCCACGGCCGGCAGGATTGGCACAATCCCGACTTCGACCGCCTCGTGGATGCGGCCGCGGCCGAACTGAATCCGGAGATCCGGCAAGGCCTGTACCGTGAAGCCTCGGCCGTCCACGTGGCGGACTATCCCGGCGCTTTCCTCTATCACAAGATGGGCCTGCAGCTCCGGAAACCCTGGCTGAAGGGCTATGCCGTAAACGACGACGGCACCGTGGGTTCATTCCGCTGGCACAAGTTATACATCGCCGAGGTGGAAGATGGGGAGTAGGGGTTTTCGCCTCCTGCTCGCGCCACTCGCCCTATGCGCTTCGGCCTTGTTTTGGACTCCCGGGCCGGCCGCAGCCCAGGAAAACCCGATTATCCTGGAAGCCATCAGCGTCCTCCCCGTGGAAGGACCCGAATCCAACCAGCCATCGGGGCTCTTCGTCCATAACGACACGCTGTACACCGTTTCCGACAAGCACGACGACACCATTTTCCGGATCGAGCTCCGGGAGGATGTCGCGGTATTCGTACCGCATATCCGGTTCGACGCGCCCAAACCCTTCGGAGTGTTCAGGCTGGACCTGGAGGGCATCACCCGCGATGACGACGGAACCTTCTATCTCGCCAGCGAAGGGGCGTTCGCCATTCTGAAGGTCGATGCGGACGGGAAGAAGGTGTCCTGGGTCACCACGAGTCTCAGGAAAGTGGGTGCTTCGGCGGGGCTCTTCCAGACGCGCGGCGGGTATCTCGAGGGCATTACGCTGATGGCCCGAGACCGGTTTCTGGTCACGGCGGAGCGGGAGCCCAGCGGCCTGATCGAAGTCGACATGGCCCCCGTGCAGCGGATCGTGGAGATCGCCAATCATGGATCGACGGAAAGTTACACGGGCCTGCACCGGGAACTCGAAAACGTATACATCCTGCAGCGAAGCACCGCGACCATTCGGAAGACCATCCGGTATCTGGACGTGGACAGTCCCTCGACGATTTGGTCCTTCGCCCATATCGTCAACGACCCGGAATACCTCTATCAGCACGAACAGTTCGGCGCAAAAACGGCGGAGGGGCTCGCCATGGACCGCGACCGGGTCTACGTCATCCTCGACAACAACAACGACGCGCGCCGGATGTATCCCACCGATCACAGACCCTTGCTCCTGATTATGAAGCGGCCCGGGTGAAATCCCGCCGGTTGCGCTTGCCCGGTAAAGGAAACGGCGGTCATGAATCGTGATGCCCAGGACAGACTGGCCAGTCTCTTCCGCCGCACGTTCGGCCGCGCGCCGGCGCGCATTGCCGCCCTGGGCGCGGACGGCTCGAGGCGGCGATACTACCGGCTGGCGGACGAAGGACGCACCGTCGTCGGCGCGGCAAATACCGACTGGCGCGAGAACGTCGCCTTCCTTGCGCTGTCCCGCCACTTCCGCCGCCACAGCCTGCCCGTGCCCGAGATCTACGCCGAGGACCTGGAACAGGGCGTTTACCTGCAGCAGGACCTTGGGGATGAAACCCTGTTCGACCGGGTGGCCGCCGCCCGCGCGGAGGAAGGCGCTTTCTCTGATCAAATGGTTGCGACGTACAGGCAGGTACTCGACGATCTGCCCCATTTCCAGGTCACCGCGGCGGCGGACCTGGACTTCTCGGTCTGCTACCCCAGGAGCCGGTTCGACGCCCAGTCCATCCGGTGGGACCTGAATTATTTCAAGTACCACTTCCTCAAACTCGTACCTGTCGATTTCGACGAGCAGGCTCTCGAAAATGATTTCGAGCGGTTCACGGCCTTCCTCCTGGAAGCGGATACCCGTTACTTCCTCTACCGCGACTTCCAGTCCCGCAACATCATGTGGCATGAGGGCCGCCCGCACTACATCGACTACCAGGGCGGGCGGCAGGGCGCGCTACAGTACGACGTGGCGTCTCTCCTGCAGGATGCAAAAGCCGACATCCCGTGGAAGATCCGGGACGAACTCCTGGATTACTATGTCACAGCGGCCGGCGAGTACGCCCCCCTTCGCCGGGATGCGTTCCTGGCGTACTATTACGGTTACGCCCTGGTCCGTCTCATGCAGGCGCTGGGCGCTTACGGGTACCGCGGCCTGTACGAAGGCAAGTCCCACTTCCTCACCAGCATCTCCCACGGCGTCCGTAACCTCGAGGGGCTGTTGGCGCGGGCCGACCTCCCGGTCAACCTGCCTGAACTGGACCGGGCCTGGTCGCGCATCGTCGACGATCCGGCGCTTCGGCTAATGGGCGAGGATTCCGAAAAAGGACTGACCGTCCACCTCTGGAGTTTTTCCTATCACCTCGGCCTGCCCCGGGATCCGAGCGGAAACGGCGGCGGGTTCGTCTTCGACTGCCGGATCGTGAAGAATCCCGGCCGCATTCCGGAATA
Source organism: Gemmatimonadota bacterium (assembly GCA_026702745.1). Classification (NCBI taxonomy): domain Bacteria; kingdom Pseudomonadati; phylum Gemmatimonadota; species Gemmatimonadota bacterium. The sequence goes on along the minus strand of JAPPBT010000102.1, from coordinate 162,309 downwards.
CGCGGACCTGACGGGAAAGGACGCGCCGGTGGCGGCCTTCCTGGACGAGCTCGAGGAGGCGCGGTCCTTCCTGGGGGATGCGCAGACCATGGTCGAGCGGGCGGTCGAACACCACCTTCGCCGCGGGTTCACGGACCTGACCGTCGCCTTCGGGTGCACGGGCGGCCAGCACCGCTCGGTATACTTCGCGGAGCGGCTGGCGGCCCACCTGGCGGACCGGCAGGGGGTCGTGGTCCGGCTGAGGCACCGGGAGCAGGAGGATTCGTGAAGGCCATGATCCTTGCGGCGGGCCTGGGCACCCGGCTGCGGCCTCTCACCGACACCCGGCCCAAAGCCCTGGTAGAGGTGGCCGGCAGACCCATGCTATACTGGGTGATCGCGCGGCTTGCCCGCCATGGTTTCACCGACATCATCATCAATGCCCACCATTTCGCGGAACAGATCGAGGCCTTCGCGGCCGCGTACGATGATCCCGGCGTTTCGCTGACCGTTTCCGTGGAGGAGGAGATCATGGACACGGGCGGCGGTGTGCGCAAGGCCGCGTGGTTCTTCGACCGCGAGGAGCCGTTTCTGGTGCACAACGTGGACGTGCTGACCGATCTGGATCTCAGGTGCCTGGCGGATGCCCATTCAGCGTCGGGCGCCCTGGTCACCCTGACCGTGAAGGGAAGGAAGAGTTCTCGTCACCTGCTTTTTGACGAGGCGGGACGGCTATGTGGTTGGCGTTCGGGAATCACGGGAGAGACGCGCAAGGTTCGAACGATGGCGGATCCCGTCACCCCCCTGCCCTTCATGGGCGTCTACGTCATGTCACCGGCAGCGCTGAGCAAGATGACCGATTCCGGCCCCTTTTCGATCATCGACTTCTTTCTGGATCTGGCGCGCACGGGCGAGACCGTTCAGGCCTTTCGGGCTGAAGAAGCCCGGTGGGCGGATCTCGGCAGCGTGGACCGCATCGCGTCGGCGGAGCGGCTGTTCGGGACGGACTGGTTCGCGGACTTCAGTTAGAACGTTCTCCAGGAAAGCACCGGTGCGCAACGTCCAGGCTTGCGCCATCGCTCGAAAAGACTTGAAGCGCGGTGCGCCTTCGGTTACCTTGAAACTGTACCTATCTTCCTCTAAACACGCCCTCACCCAAAGGAGGTTTTTTAGTGGACGTATCGTCCTCCCGCGGCGCGAGGCAGTGTCTGCGTAGCCTGCTCTATCGCGGTTGTTGCCCCCGCCGAAAATTGTCTCCCACATAACCGGCGACAGCGGGTAATTGCGCGACAAAGACTTATCCCTTGGGATTCGCGCTCATAGAACGTCTCTAGTTGAGCGTCTCTAGTTGAGCGTCTCCGATAGTTCTCGCGGAACGGCTTTCTCTCTATTCACGGTCCGGACGGCCTTCTTGTTCGTACCACCCGGGGCGATGGCGGTTCGTGGATGCACGGGCATCCCTGCTTGAAGCCGCCTGGATTCCAATCCAGTCGCAGCCTTTCTCTCCGCCCCGCGCGGATCGAACTTCAGGGGCCGAGCCGCCCTTCGTGGGTCCGACGCCCTATGTGAGTCCGCGACGTCACACATGGGTCCGCGCCGCAATGAACGGATCCGACGCCCGACCCGTCGCTACCAGAGAGCGAGTCGAGTTGCGAGGAGCATGCGGGGTGGTTCCGATTTCCAGGCGCCGGATCTCAGTTATCAGTAAGGAAGGTACAATGATCAGAAGCATGAACGGCAAGACCCCCAGGTTTCGGATATACGATCTCAGGAACTACAGGAAAATACCGCAGATCGACAGACTCCCGGACGACCTGAAGTTCGAAATGGAAGTCGTGGCGCGGGTTCTGCCGTTCCGGACCAATTCCCACGTGGTGGAGCACCTGATCCAATGGGAGAATATCCCCGACGATCCCATGTACCAGCTCACTTTCCCGCAGCGGGAAATGCTGTCGCCGGACCACTTCGACGAGGTGGCGGCCCTGGTGAAAAAAGAGGCGAGTGAAGCGGAAATGGAGCGGACCGTGAACCGGATCCGATGGAATCTGAATCCACAGCCCGCGGGTCAACTCGAGCACAACGTCCCCAGGGAGGACAACGAGAAACTGGACGGCATGCAGCACAAGTACCGGGAAACGGTCCTGTTCTTCCCGTCCCAGGGCCAGACCTGCCACGCCTACTGTACCTTCTGCTTCCGCTGGCCCCAGTTCGTGGGCATCGATGAACTGAAGTTCGCCAGCCGCGAGGTCGAAAGCCTCATCAGGTACCTCGAAGACAATCCCCAGGTCACCGACGTGCTTTTCACGGGCGGCGATCCCATGGTCATGCGGGCAAAGAACCTTAGCGTGTATATCGATGCGTTGCTGAAGGCTGATCTCCCCAATCTGCACACGATCCGGATCGGGACGAAATCGCTGGCCTACTGGCCCCACAAGTACCTCACGGACCCGGATGCGGACGACGTCATGGCGCTGTTCGAACGGGTCACCCGCGCCGGCAAGCACCTGGCGGTCATGGCCCACAGCAGCCATCCCGCCGAACTCCAGCCCGACGTGGTGTCAAAGGCGGTCAGCCGGATTCGCGGTACAGGAGCGAAAGTGTACACGCAGTCGCCCATCCTGAGGAATATCAACGACGACCCGGACACGTGGGCGGCCATGTGGCGCAGGCAGGTGGACCTGGGGATGGTGCCGTACTACATGTTCATGGTGCGGGACACCGGCGTGCAGCATTTCTTCGCCGTGCCGATGGTACGGTCCTGGGAGATCTTCCAGAACGCCTATCAGCAGGTAAGCGGAATCTGCCGGACCGTGCGCGGACCCAGCATGTCGGCCCATCCCGGCAAGGTCCACGTACTGGGCATCAGCGAGGTCCACGGGGAGAAGATCATCGCCCTCCGGTTCCTGCAGGGACGCAATCCCGACTGGGTCCTGCGGCCGTTTTTCGCCAGGTACGACGAAGAAGCCATCTGGCTGGACGACCTCGAGCCGGCCTTCGGCGAAGAGACGTTCTTTTTCGAGAAGGAGCTGGCGCAGTTGTGCGAGGAGGACCAGCCCTCCGGCCAGTGGGATGAAATGGAATCGCTGGTGCTGGAAGGCGTGGGGTGGGAATGACGTGCGGTACAGGTTATGGTGCGGTACCCGACGAACTTTCAGGAATCAGTGTTTTCGAACAACAGCCTCTGACAGCTTTTCACCAGCCCACTGATTAATACTCACGCCGTCGACATCGGCCGCCTCGGCTACCGCTGCGTGGATTTCAGGATCAATACGCAATAAGAGTTTCCCGGAATAAGGTTTGTTCGGAGTCTCGCCCCGTTCGTCACAGCTTTCCAGGTAGAACTCAACCGCCTTTTCAAAAGCCTCGCGAACTTCACCGACGCTTTCTCCGTGAAACGTGATGATATCTCGAATACCAGCCACGCGGCCTACGAAACACCCATCCTCGTCGCTGTATTCGATACGTGCTGGATATCCCCTGTAGCGCATCGGTTTCATGGTCGACTTCCGCCTTTGGGAGAGGATTTTTCGCTGACGTCTGTTCATGCTAAACGATATCACATTTTAATATCATTAGCGAGAACTTTCGACAGCAATAACCGTTCCACGCACTAATAAGATTTCGCAATTATAAGTTTTGTACTTATTCCTTGACGACACTACACGCATGTTGCTACTTGACACCCAGCAGGCGATCCGTACATTCCCACGTATCAACAAACACGCGGGAAATGGGGCTTGTCTGGTTCGCTACCCGACAGGCCCCTGTCTATCGAAAGGGGACGATATGGGAACGCCCAACTGGGTCAATCAGACCATGTGGACCGGGGATAATTTGCCTATCATGCGCGGCATGAATTCCGAGTCGGTCGATCTTATCTACCTCGATCCGCCGTTCAATTCCAAACACGATTATTCTGCTCCCATCGGCAGTAAGGCGGCCGGCGCGGCTTTCAAGGACACGTGGAGTTTGAACGACATAGACGTGGCATGGCTTAACCTGCTTGAGACTAAGCATTCTCAACTAAATCGTGTTATTCATGCCGCCATGTCTAACAGTGATAAGTCCTATCTGATCTACATGGCCGTGCGTTTGCTCGAAATGCATCGAGTATTGAAAGAAACAGGCACAATTTACCTGCATTGCGATCCCACCATGTCCCACTATTTGAAGTTACTCATGGATAGTATTTTCGGGAAGAAAAACTTCCGTAACGAAATCGTGTGGGCGTACAAACGTTGGCCGTCCAAGCAACGGAATTTTCAGAGGATGCACGATGTAGTCCTTCGGTATTCAAAAACCGATGATGTCGTGTGGAATCAGTTGTTCGATCCCCTAAGTGAAGAAACCAAGAAGCGAATCAAGGGGGGGATAAGATCGTTACTTTTTTCGATGAAGAATCGGGCAAGAAAAGAATCCGTGCTACTGGGGAGAAATCAAAAGGCGTTCCCATGCGTGATATTTGGGAGATCAAGCAAATAGTCGGCCCAACAAAAGAACGGACGGGCTATCCTACTCAAAAGCCGCTTGCGTTGCTTACTCGCATTATACAGGCCAGTAGCAACGAAGGGGACGTTGTGTTGGATCCGTTTTGCGGATGTGCTACGGCGTGCGTAGCGGCCAACAATCTACAACGGGAATGGGTTGGTATAGACTTGTCTTCAAAAGCCTACGACCTGGTTAAACAACGCATAGAGGACGGGGGGGGGTTGTTCTATTCCCTAAATCAACGCCTTGACGTGCCCAAACGGACGGATACGGGTAAACTGCCCAAGTACAATTGCAAAGCCAACAGGGAGCGTTTATATGGCGTTCAGGGCGGGGATTGTGCGGGGTGTGAAACACATTTTGAACCCCGACACTTGGACGTAGATCATATTATCGCCCGTTCAGTCGGTGGTACGGATCATATCGACAACCTGCAATTGCTTTGCCACAATTGCAATACGATCAAGGGCAATAGGGGCATGGAATACCTGATTACAAAACTTGCCAGTTAGGCAAACGCCGTATTCATGAACGTATCCCACGGCTTTGCGTCTTCACGATGGTTGAACTTCCAGCTGGCTTCGGCCACATACTGATTCATGAAGCGGGGCGTGTAGTGATGATGAGTACCATACCACGCCCGTTTCAACAGGCTCCAAAAGCCTTCAATCGTGTTGGTATTCACGCCGTCATGCGAATATTCGATACTGTGATTGATCACTTCATGGGGCATGTAGTTGTGGATCACGTTGTACGCCGGATACTCGTCCGTGTACAGTATGCTTTCGCCCATGTTGACCGCGTTTTTCAGGAAGTTCAATATGCCGTTTCCTGTCAGGTCATCCGCTACTTTGGCAATGACCTTGCCGTCGCGCTCGACCGCGCCGATCACGGGCGTTTTCTTGGTGCCGCGTCCTCGCTTGTTCGGCTTATCGTCCGATTTCTTGTTCGACTTCTTGGGCTTGCCGCCTATGTACGTTTCATCGGCCTCGATGATGCCGGACAGCAGGGGTGCATGATCGGATGCCATAGCCGCCCGGATGCGCTTTTGCATGAACAGGGCGGTAGGCTGGGTCAGGTGCAAGTCCCTTGCCAGTTGCGGACTGGATACGCTCTTTTTCGCATTGACCATAATGGCGATAGCGGCGAACCACTTGGGCAGGGGCACTTGCGTACCCTGCATGAACGTACCGCTTAACACGTTAAAGGACGATTTGCAGTCATGGCAATTCCAACGACCGACACGGCTTTTCAGGTTGGAACGGCGGACGTTTTCAACCGATCCGCACAGGGGGCAGAAGGGTCCGTTTTTGAACCTTATGGCCTCGATATGGTCGATACAGGCCTGTTGCGTCGGGAATCGGGATGTTACTTCAAAGATGTCCATGATGTATCTCCTTAGGGTATCAGGGTTTGTGTCCTTATCTACCCATCAATATACATCATGGCGTGTTGCCTGTCAAGTACAAAACTTATAATTGCGTAAGATTTAAGCTGTACACCTGCCGAAGTCCCCGTATATTTGTGTTTTCAACTTCTCCATGCAACCACCCAATCCGGGTGGATTGCTAAATACAACAGCCAAATGGCGAATAGGCAAGGACCCTCTTTGCATAGAGAGTTGACACTGCCCGGGGCCAATTCAGGTTGCCGGCAGACTCTCCCAATGGAGGCCTGTCATGCTCCGCATTCTCAAGAAAACCCTCAAAATTGTAGCTATCGGTTTCGGAGGATTGATTGCGTTGTCCGTTCTGGTTGCCCTTTGTTCCAACCCGGAATCCGAAAAGTCGGCGGAGACGGACGCCCCACCGAAGGTCGAGTCAGTTAAAACCGAGGAAGACATTACGACAGACAGGTACGCGGGGTGGATTTCCGAGCATGGACGGGAACGGGCGGGAGAAATGATGGACGAGGAAATAGACGCATCATTTGAAGCGAACGACGGACGTGTTGAACTTCTGATAAACGCCAAGTCAAAAGCCATGCTCCAAGACCATGAACGGTCACAGCGGCAAAAGGCGGAGCGAGAGGCCGCAATCCAAGAGAAGGTTGACGCGCAATTCAGCTCGTGGGACGGCAGTCATAGAGTGCTGGTTGAGGCCGTCAAAAAGACGCTGAACGATCCAGGAAGTTTCGAGCATCTGGAAACAAAGACCATGCGGGGAACGAATTGGCCGGATACGTTCATCGTCCGCATGGAATACACAGCTAAAAATGCCTTCGGGGGGCGTCTGCGGAAGTTCGTACTCGTCGAAGTGACGGGCGAGAGCGGGAGGATCGTTCAGGTATTGGACGAGGGGTAAACACAAGAACCCCGGTTGACCAGTACGGCCAACCGGGATTGCTCACGAACGTATGTCGACCTATCTTCTAGGCCGACGGCGGCAATGCGGTTTCACCTTGACCGGTTTTCGAGCTGGACAGGATGTTTTCCGCTTTGTACATTTCGCCACGCCGTCCACCTCCCTTGGTGGCGGTTATGCTGTGCCGCCGCGTGCAACGGCGGCACAGCGGGTTACAGTGTGACGGGTCAGGGCTAGTACAGTCTGACCCGTCGCGGCATACGGACGACGGTCCGCACCGTGCAGGTACGCGTGACCCTTACACGAGTGGGGATCCGTATCGTCCGTGTCTGAATCCGGCGGATTCTTGACACTATACGGCCCTCCATAGTAATCAGGGTCGCAAAAAAAATGTTGACTGTGAGGGGAAGCGGGGTTATATAGAGGTATACCTCACGGCTGTCTGCGGCCCTGCAGGTTAATTCTATCAGCGTCTCGGTGCTCACCACACCGGGACGCTTTTTTTGCTTCCACTTTGAATAGTATGGTTGTTAACCCTGTTTTGTCAAGATGTTTTAAACCTGCCTCGACGTACGTTTAGATAAACCTACAACATATAGAACCCTACCCGAACAGCGCGTACATAAATGTATCCCACGGTCGGCCGTCTCTGCGGTGGTCGTACTTCCCATGCGCCTCGGCAACGTACAACAGCGTATACCCCTGCGCGTAATGGCGATGGCTTCCGAACCACGCCCGTTTGAACAGCGACCAAAAGCCTTCAATCGTGTTCGTATGGATCGGGCTGTTCACGTACTCTCGGTGATGATTGGTAACAAATGCGGCAGGATTTCGAGAACGGCGCGCTACGGCTTGTATACGTAGGTGACGAGGAACTGTGCCTTTGGGCCCGTAACTGACCGGATGAAGTTCAACACGCACTTGCCCAACAGGTCGTCGCCAGCCTAGGCGACCTCGTTGTCGTCTCGCTCGGCCGCGCCGACGATCGGCGTTCTGTCGGTGCCGCTCGATCCGCCCTTCCCCGTGAGTTTCGACGACTCGTGGCCGCACTTGTTCTTCTTCCGGGGATTCCCACCCAGCCACATCTCGTCCGCTTCGATGACTCCCGCCAGCAGTTCGGCCTGATCGGAGGCTATAGCCGCCCGGATGCGTTGTTGCATGTACTACGCGGTCGATTGCGTCAATTCGAGATCCCGGGCGAGTTGATAACTGGATAGGCTTTTCTTGATTTTGACGATATGGGCGATGGTGAGAAACCACTTTTGCAGGGGTATGTGCGTCACTTGTATGACCGTACCGGAAAGCACGTTAAACGACTTCTTGCAATCGTGGCAGTTCCAACGACCGAAAAGGTTGTTTCCTTCTTACGCCGGACGTTTTCGACCGAACTGCACAATGGGCAGTAGGCCCCGCCACGGAAGCGGATGGCCTCGAAATGGTCGGTACAGGCTTGTTGATCAGGGAAGCGTCTAAAAACTTCGAAGAGAATCACAGTGTAACTCCTTACGGGAAAGGGTTTATCTCTTTATCTACCCTCAATGCACACCGTTTATTCCCGCCCGCCAAGCCTAAAACTCATTATCGCAGCGTTCCGTCAGTCCCCCAGCCCCGCATGCCGGCACACGATTTCCACGGCCTTGACCAGGGTCTTCGCGCCGAGGATCGCGTATTCCTCGATCAGGTTCCCCTCCTGGTCGAGGGTTCCTAAACCGGGGCCGAGGAACATCTTCCCGCTGTAGATCGTGGCCGGTTCGACGCCCATGTGCTCCTGGGCGAGCACGATGGGATTGGTGTTGGCCCAAAGGTCTTCGAGGTTGAAGATCGGGATGCCGAAGGCGCCGTCTTTCCACGTGCGTTCGTAGTTGAGCTCGGTGCCGCCCAGTTGATAGGTCTTCGTGAAGATCAGGTCGTCGCGGAAGCGCGCGGGCTTCATCTGCGCGAATTCCTCCACGATGATTTCGTGGAACCGGTCTATGGGGTCGGTGACCAGGCGGGGCCGGTCGCGCAGGACCTTCAGGTAGGCGGTCAGGCCCACCAGGGTGTCCCGGCCCGGATCGCTGAAGGTATAGACCGCCTTTCCGTGGGAGGACAGCTCGCCGTAGCGCTGGCCGCCGAGGCCCATGCCCTTGCGGATCGGGTTGATGATCTCCTCTTTGCCGATCAATAGTCCCGACGCGGGCGCGCGGCCCGGCTTGTCCATGCTGTAGGTGATGATGTCGCAGCCGATGTCCCGCGGGTCCATGCCGACGATGGGAATCGAGCCGCCGGTGTCGACAATGTATGGAACGTCGTAGTCCCGGGCCACATCGGCGAGTTTCTTCAATAAGACCGGCGCGCCTTTCTCGTCCTGCGCACCGAGCCCGTAGCTGGGCGTGTCGTATCCCACCGTGGCGATGCCCGTGAGCAGCGAAGCGTTTCGCTCGGCGGCTTTCTTCACGTTTTCGATGGTACCGTCCACGTCGACCGCGGTGAGCAGCGAGGTGGGATTGTACCGGATTCCGTGGGGATCGTACTTCGCGCCGGCCATGCGGATGTAAAGGGTCTCGAGGTTCGCCAGGCTCTTGTTCTCGATGCCCAGCTCGCCGCCGGCGATGGTCCGGTCCACGAGGAGGTTCTTGTACCGCGGCGGGAAGGCCCGGCCGTATCCGCCGATCCATTCGTAGTCCTCTCCGTAGGGCATGAGTACTCGACCGCGGTAAATGTCGCCGTGGCGCATGGAGGGTGGCGCGCACAGGGTCTCGAGCGTGAGCCGCAGCAGCGATTCGCAGGTATTGGCGGCCACCGCGTCGTACTCGTCGCCATAGACGTCCTTGACGACTTCACGGAGTTCGTCTTCGATCACCCGGACCGGGTAGGTCTTGCCGCCCCGGTTGGCTTCCACGATCGCGTCGAGTACGTAGTCGGGCAGGTTGCCCGGCCTGGCCGAGCTGCCAGCGTACAGGCCGATGTCCTGCTTCAGCTTCAGCGTGCCGATTTCCTCGCCGTAGCGTCGTGCCTCCTCGACGATTCCGGGGAAGCTGTCGTAGATCGACTGGTACCACTGGAACTTGTACATGGTTGGTCTTTTTCGGATCGAGGCTCGCCCTGACTGGCCGATTGTGGACGAGCCGGAATGCGCTTCCGATGTCGGTACCCGCGCTTGGACAGTCGGCGGAGTCAGGGCATGCCGGAGATCACATCAAGCGCCCGTTCCACGTCGGCCATCCGGTTGTACAGGTGGGGCGAGAAGCGGATCACGGGGCCGCGCAGGGCGACCATGACACCGGACTGCTTCAGGTGCCGTGCCACGTCGTCCATCCGGCGGCCGGGGAAGCGGGCGGTGACGATGGCCGACCGTTCGTTCGGATCCCGGGGAGAGGTGACCTCGGCGCCGATCGCGGCCAGGCCGTCGATAAGGTGGTCGGCCAGCACCTGGTTGTGGGCGAAGATCCGATCGATACCCGTGTCCACGAGGAACTCGATCGATTTCGCGAACCCGCCGGCCAACCCGTAAGCCATGGTGCTGAACTCGAATCGGGAAGCGTCCTCCGGGTAGTCGGGCGGATCGGTACGGATATCCCAGATATCCTTCTGACTCCTAAAGCCCACCAGGCCGGGCTCGAGACGCGTGGCCAGGTGCGGTGCGAGGTACATGACGGCCACGCCGAAGGGTCCGCACAGCCACTTGTACGCGCCGGCGGCCACGGCGTCCACGCCCATCCCGGGTGCGTCGATGGGCACCGCCCCGGCCGATTGCGTGGCATCCACGACCAGCAGGGCGCCGTGACGGTGTGCGATTTCCGCGAAGGCGCCCAGGTCCCAGCGCTGGCCACTGCGGAACTCCACGTGGGACAGGGCCACCACCGCAGTATTGTCGTCCACGAGGTCCCTGACGCGATCAGGATCTACGGTATCTCCCCGCGCGTGGGCCAGCCGGATCTCGCAGCCCGTGTGGTTGGCGACGCGCCGCCAGGGGTAGACCGAGGCGGGGAAGGAAACGTCGGTGCTGACGACGTTGGACTCCGGTCCGGGCATGACCGCCCAGGCGAGGGAACTCAGGAGTTCCGTGGTGCTGGAACCGGCGGCGATGTCCGCCGGGGACGCGTTAAACAGGCGGGCCGCCTGCCGGTGTAGTTCGTCGAAGACCGTGGCTTCGGCTTCTTCGTCGAAGTGGTTGCTGCCGTGTTCGGCGACGTCCCGGTACCAATCGGTGATCGCCGCGGCCGCCGGACGGTACATGGGCGTCACGTTAGCCGCGTTGATGTACGTGCAGGTCTGCGCTACAGGGAACTCGTCGACCGGTACCAGCGGATCGAGGGACGATGGCATGGCGGGCCCTCCCCGTGGTCAGCCGGCGGCCGCACCGCGCTCGTTCTCGGATCCGGCGGCCTCTTCCTCGGCGACCTGGCGGAGCAGGCTCGAGATACGGCGCAGCCCCTCGTTCAGGTAGTCGGGCGGCAGGCCGTAGCTGATGCGGAGATGGTTGGGCACGCCGAAGTAGTCTCCGGGCCCGATGAGTACGGACTTCTCCTGGATCAGCCGGTTCACGAGCGTCGCGGAGTCGGTCTTCAGGTTGTACCGGACGAAGGAAATGGCCGTCGCCTGGGGCGGCACGAGACTCAGGATGTCCGCGTTGTCGCCAATCCAGGTCTGGTAGTTGTCCCATCCACGCCGTATATATCCCCGCGTCCGCTCGAAAATGGCCTTCCGCACGTCCGGGCGCAGCGCCAGCGGCGCGAGGAAGTGGTTGGACAGCTTGGCCGTGCTCAGCGTCAGGTACTCGTGGCGCATCCAGAGCTTTTTGATCAGGTCTTGGGGACCGACGAGCCAGCCGATCCGCAGGCCGGGCATGGCGAAGGACTTGGACATGCTGCCCGCCGAGATGACCCGGTCGTACTTGCCGTAGAAGGTGGGCGAGACTTCCTCGCGTTCCCGTTCGGACCCGGCGTAGATCTCGTCCGCGAGCAGGTAGGCGCCACTGCCTTCGGCCACACGGACGACGGCATCCATTTCGGCTTCCGTCAGGATCTGTCCGGACGGGTTGTTCGGATTGCAGATGGAGATCAGTTTGGTTTCGTCCGAGACGGCGGCTTCAAGGCTGTCCGTATCGAGCGCCCAGTCGCGGTCGGGATCGAGGCGGAACGTGCGCCGGACGGCGCCCAGGTTGTGCGCGAGTCCCCAGCTCTGTAGGTAGCAGGGCACCTGGACCGCCACCTCGCCGCCACCTTCCAGCAACGTCTGGAACGTTATGAAATTGGCCTCGATGCACCCGATGGTCACCAGGACGTTCTCGGCGGTCGCGCCGGGGTAGTACTGGGCGATGGCCTCCCTCAGTTCCGGCGAGCCATTCGCGTATCCGTAGCCCAGCTCGGTATCCAGCATACGGTCCAGAATGCCCGGATCGTGTTCGATCAGTTCTCTGACTCTAACTGGGTGTGCGCCGCTCTCGGACAGGTTGTACTCCACGACCTGCTCCCAGTCCGACATGATGCGTTCCAGTTCGAAAGGCTGGAAGGCCGCTGCCATGTGATTGCTCCTTGGTTCGTTGCGCTGGTCAGCCTACCCGCACTGCTACTTTACGGCGTGATAGACGGCTTTGGATATCTGGATGTCCTGCACGGCGACACCCGTCGAATCGGCGATCGAGATCTGATCGTCGGAAGTGCGGCCCAGGGACGGATCCTGGATCACGTTTCCGAGCTCGACCACCTTGTCCTCGGTAATGGCGCCCGCCTTCATCGCCTGCGCGATCTCGCCGCGCAGCCTGCATTGCGGAATGCTGTCCGCCACGACCACGTCGGCCTTCGCGAGGACGCCCGGATCGAGTTCGATCTTGTCCGGCGTGTCGGAACCCATGGCGGTGATGTGCGTACCTGGACGCACCTGGTCGGCGGTAAGCAGCGGTGACAGGGACGGCGTGGACATGATGATGAGGTTGCTCGTCGCCGCCACGGCGCCGGCGTCGTCCGTGATCTCTACGGTGTAACCCTGGGCTTCCATTTCGTTCTTGTAGGCGGCCTTGCTCTCGGCGGAACGGCCCCAGGCGATCAAGTCCGTGCAGTCGACGACGCCCTTGAGGTACTCGACCTGCATGCGCGCCTGGAGACCTGTGCCGAATACGCCGATGCGGCTCACGTTCTTTGGCGCGAGGGCCCTGGCCACGACTGGCCCCATGGCGGCCGTGCGCACGTTGGTGAGGTAGCCCTGGTCGAGCAGAAAGGCCACGGGCTGGCCCGTCCGCTGGTTGAAGATCAGCATCATGCCCTGGACGCGGGGCAGACCGACCGTCGGGTTGTCGTTGAACCCGGAGGCCAGCTTGATGACGTAGTAGTCGTCGTCATTGATCGCGCCGTACTTGATGTGCACGTTGCCGGGAGGATCCTCGAAGTGCATCTCGCCGACCGGCGGCACCTGCACCTTCCCCTGCGAATAGGCGACGAAACCGTCTTCTATATCCTGAATGACATCGATGCCCTCTACGGCTTCCTTGATGCGGTCCAGCTCGACGATGAGCGGCATGGTAAGACTCCTCCCGGCAGTCCGGTTATCTGGGGTTTGCGCACGGCGCAACAGCAAGTGGATTGATTCTAAAAATGAGCAGACAAAATAACATTTTAACGGGGCAAAGTCAAATAAAACCGCGCGGATACCGGAGTCTGGCAGCCAGGGATATTGTATTGACAAAAACCCCGGCGTGTCACACAATACGGGAGTCTCACCGACCAGCCGGAGAGTCCCTTAAGGAGTGCTTCATGGCGGATGTAGTCCTGAAGAACGTGGACAAGCAGTTCGATAAGAACACCGTGGTCCGTAACGTAAACCTGGAGATCAGGGACAGGGAGTTCGTGGTCCTCGTCGGCCCCTCGGGCTGTGGCAAGTCCACCACGCTCCGCATGATCGCCGGACTGGAGGAAGTGACTTCCGGCGAGATCCACATCGACGGGAAACGGGTGAACGACGTCCCGCCGAAGGACCGGGACATCGCCATGGTGTTCCAGAACTACGCGCTGTACCCCCACATGACGGTCTACGAGAACATGGCCTTCGGGCTCAAGCTGCGCAAGTATCCCCGCGCCGAGATCGAAGCGCGGGTCAACGAGACCGCCGGCATCCTGGGCATCGGCCATCTCCTCGCCCGCAAGCCGAAGGCGCTGTCGGGCGGCGAGCGTCAGCGCGTGGCCGTGGGCCGCGCCATCGTGCGCAAGCCCAAGGTGTTCCTCTTTGACGAGCCCCTCTCGAATCTGGACGCCAAGCTGCGCGTGCAGATGCGGACGGAGATCAGCAAGCTCCACAACAGCCTCGAAGCGACCATCGTCTACGTTACCCACGACCAGGTCGAAGCCATGACCATGGGCGACCGGATCGCCGTAATGAAAGACGGCGAGGTGCAGCAGGTCGCCGCGCCTCTCGAGCTTTACGAGAAACCGGCGAACCGGTTCGTCGCGGGCTTCATCGGCAGTCCGGGCATGAACTTCCTGGAGGGCAGGGTCGTATTCGACAACGGGCACGCGGCCTTCGACGAAGGCAGCCTCCGGCTTCCCGTTCCGGACGGGATGCAGGAGGCCCTGGCGCCCTGGCGGGACCGGGAGGTCACTTTCGGCATCCGTCCGGAGGACATCACTTCCGTGGATGCGAACAAGGACTGGAAGGATGCCCGTCAGATCAAGGCGACCGTCGAGGTGGTGGAACCCATGGGAAGCGAGACTTTTCTCTACATGACGACCGGCCGGTATCCGTTCATCGCCAGGGTGGACGCCTTCGTAGACCCCGCCATAAATACGGAACTGCCGCTCCTGGTGAACATGGCCAGGGCCCACTTCTTCTCACGGGAAGACGAAGTGGCGATCGTCTGACCGGCGTGCGACGGGCGCGGACTTCAACCTTGGAGGGCGCGGGTCAGCCCAGGTGGGCGCGGGTGTCAACCCGGGTGGGAGCTGTCAGCCCAGGTGGGCGCGTTTGGCGAGGAAGGTCAGCAAGGCCTGGTCGAATGGCGTGCCGGTATCTAGGCTGAGGTAGTCCGCGGCGTTCTCCCGGCAGACGCGGGTGTACAGTTCGTCCTGTTCCTTAAGGTCCCCCAGGTAGGCTTCACGGATCACGTGCGGGTGGGTATACACCTCTTCCCCGGTCTCCATGTCGCGGAAACGGGCGGGATGGCGGAATTCGAAATCCTTCTCGGCGGGATCCAGCAGGCGAAACACGATCACTTCATGTTTTCGATGGCGGAAATGCCGGATGCTGTCGACGATGTCCCCGGGTTCGTCGAACAGATCGGATATGATGATGATCAGCCCACGCCGCTTGATCCGTTCCGCCAGGGAGTGAAAAGTCGCCCGGCTTCGCGTTCCGGATCCGGACACCGCGGCGTGCAGCCGCTGCAGAATGATGTGCAGGTGGTTGCGGACCGATCGCGGGGGAACGTATTGCCTGATCCGCTCGTCGTACAGCACCAGGCCCACGGAGTCCTGCTGGCTCAGCATGAGGTAGGTGAGCGCGGCCGCCAGGTATCTCCCGTACTCCAGCTTGCTGATCCCCGTAGACACGAATTCCATCGACGCGCTGACGTCCAGGAAGATATAGGACTTCAGATTGGTTTCTTCTTCGTATTCCTTGATGTAGAACCGGTCTGACTTGGCGAAGACCTTCCAGTCGATGTGCTTGATGGGATCTCCCGGCATGTACTGCCGGTGTTCCGCGTATTCGACGCTGAACCCGTGGTAGGGACTGCTGTGCAGCCCGGCGATGAACCCTTCCACGACCAGCCGCGCCTTGAGATCCAGCCGGGCAAGCCGGGACACGGTCATCGGATCGAGGTATTTGCGGTATTCGGTCGAGTTCATGGTGTGCGGTCGAGCAGGCTGCCGAGCGTGCTGTCAAGCCTGCAGAAGGATCAGGCGCCCTTCGTCAGGATCAGGCGCTTTTGGTTTCATCCATCAGTTGCGTGATGATGTCATCGGCGGTGACCCCGTCTGCGTCGGCGTTGAAATTGGTCACGATGCGGTGCCTCAGCACGGGCAGCGCCAGGGCGCGCACGTCTTCCGGCGTGGGCGTATAGTTTCCCATAAGCACCGACCGGGCCTTTGCGCCCAGGATCAGATACTGGGAAGCCCGTGGTCCGGCGCCCCAACTGACCCTGTCGCGGATGAAAGGCGGGGCGTCCGGTTCGTTCGGACGGGTCATGCGCGCCAGTGAGACGGCGTACTCGACCACATGGTCCGCCACGGGCACTCTACGAATCAGCTGCTGCAGTTTCTTCACGTCGGTCCCCGTCAGGATATGTCCCGGCTCGGCTTCCTGAACGCTCGTCGTGCTCCGGGCGATTTCGATCTCTTCAGTCCGGGACGGATAATCCATGTAAATACTGAACATGAAGCGGTCCAACTGGGCCTCGGGCAGCGGATAGGTGCCTTCCTGCTCGATGGGGTTTTGCGTCGCCAGGACGAAAAACGGTTCGTCGAGCTTCATAGACTCGCCCGCGGCCGTCACTTCGTGTTCCTGCATCGCCTGCAGAAGGGCCGCCTGGGTCTTGGGCGGCGTACGGTTGACCTCGTCGGCCAGGATCACGTTCGCGAAAATCGGTCCGCGGATGAACTTGAACTCCCGGTGACCGGTCGTCCGGTCTTCTTCCAGGATTTCTGTTCCCGTGATGTCGGACGGCATCAGGTCCGGCGTGAACTGTATACGGCTGAACTTGAGATCGAGCGTCCTGGAAAGCGTGTTGATCAGCAGCGTCTTGGCCAGCCCCGGAACGCCGATCAGCAGGGCGTGGCCGTTAGCAAGGAGGACGGTCAGCAGTTGTTGGATCACGTCCTGCTGACCAATGATGACCTTGGCAATCTCTGTCCGTATATTTTCGCCCGCTTCTTTGAGTTCCTCTACAATTTTCAGATCGTCGTGCTGCTGTTCTTCACTCATAGGTCCATCCCTCGAAAAACGAATCCGTTTCTATCGCCGCGCGAAATAAGTATCCAATGTCCATATCCAGTGTCCGGCCCAATCCCACAGCCCTCGGAGTCCAGGCCTGTAAGCGCACCGATGCTGTGAAGATACGGCCTGTCAAGATACAGGAAGATTGGAAGTGCTTTCAAGGAGTTTAAGCGGCAGGCGGGGTCTCCTTTTGTGCTGTCCAGATCGACTCGAACTACAACTTCGCCAGTACTTTGACCAGGAGGTCCTTGATCTCCGCCACGTCCGTTTCAATCCGTTCCAGTCGCTGTTCCACGGCGTCGAGTCGCTGTTCCACGGCGTTGAGTCGCTGTTCCACGGCGTCGAGTCGCTGTTCCACGGCGTCGAGTCGCTGTTCCACGGCGTCGAACCTCCGGTCTACAGCTTCGAACCTCCGGTCAACGCACTCGTTCAGTGTGCTGATCTTCCTCGTTACTTCTATAGCAAAGAAGTTGAATTTGTTGACCACGTCTTGCTCAAACTTATTGGACCTTTCGGTCGTGTTTTGCTCAAAGGCCTCAAACCTCTTGTTTAAATCACCGTGAGTCAACATGGACGCCTCCTGTGTGCGCTATTCTAATGGGGTCAAGAACGTGCCTCTCACAGGATTAGTCGGCGCCATGGTGGAATTCTCGTGCACAGCAGAAGTTTTTGAGTCTTCAGATACCGAGCTGGGATCACCGAATCTGGTGTCCCGTCAAGCCTCAGGCTGATCCCACTTCGCACGCGGTCCGTCCACGTAATCCAGGAAACGGTCCGCGATGGCCGCTTCGTGCGTATCGCCGGTGTGTATGATGACGCGCCACCGGAAGGTTGTTTCCGTATCCGCTTCGCAGTGGTGGTCGTCCCAGACCATCCAGCAGTTCGCGGCGAACAGGCCATAGCCTCTCACGTGCCAGGCCGTGGGATAGCGGAGGTTGTCCGGGTGGTCGAACACGGCGAAGCCTGCGGTCTGCCTGGTCGACCCGGTCTCGCCGGTCGGTCTGGTCTCGCCCGTCTCGTCACCTACCGGGCCGCAGTAGCCCATCCAATGTGCCCGACGGGACCAGCAACCGGTCTCGTCGTCCGCGCCGTAGGCGTTGCGCATCCGGCCGTCGCCCGACGCGTTCATGGTGGGATTGACGCGGATGCTGAGGAACCCGCCCTCCTTCGTGGACCCGATCGTCACGGGACCGTGGTCGGTGATGAGCGTGAAGAGCACATCCAGTATCACGGCGTCGCGGCCGGTGTCGAAGAGACGGTACCACCGACGGTCGGACATGAGGGGCCGGTCTGCCTCGTACCAGGTGTTGCCCGTGGCGATCGTGAGCGAAAGGGGTCCCCGGTGGATGGACATTTCATCCTGGGCGGTACGCCCGAACCCGGGCCGGTCGAATTCACCCCAGCAATCCACGCCGTTGATGGCGCCCTGCATCAGGGTGAGTCCCCGCTGCCATGGGTGCTCCCCTTCGCTGTAAGCCGGCATGGGCTCCCTCAGCATGTTGACGCCGCCCGGCGTGAGGATGGGATTGATGAAGGGTTTGGGATACCCGGCACCGTGGTGGAAGGTCATGAACGGCGCACCGCCCAGTGACACTTCCACCCGGTCTTCACGGCATGCATGTTCGATGCCGCAGCGGGGCGCCTGGTCATCGACAGCGGTCGCATTCCAGGTTGCCACCTCGCCTGACTCCATGGACGGCAGGATAGCGTGATATATGGCGGACAGGGGATCCCGTTCGGCCAGAAGATTCGAACCGCCGCTCCCGGTCAGACGAAGCACCTGCGCGTCACATCCGTCAGGGGCCGGGATGGCAGCCAGTTGTGCCGCTCTGGACCGCGGTGAAGTCAGGGTGAGTTCCATGTGACCAATCGCTCCTGGTTTAGTTGATGAGATAAACCGTCTTGCACGCACTGGCTATATTACTTGAGTGTCGCGATCACGCGCTCGCGGACCAGGGCCCGTATGACGTCTCCGAAGGCGTCCAGCGTCAACGCGATATCCTCTTCGGTGTGGGCGGATGAGGTGACGCCTCCCGTGTAGGAGACCAGGTCGATGCCACGCGCGAGCAGCATCTTCTGGAAGGCGGAGACCACCGGAGCGGGGATCCCTTTAAGGACGTTCACGTCGTGGGAGACCAGTCTTTCACGGTCGGAGGTGCCACTTCCCGGAAAGGCCTCCAGGTATACGTGGAAGATGGACGCGTCGCCGTAGACGTAACCGGCCACGCCTTCCTCGCTGAGCATACCGTCCATGCCCTGGCGCAACTGCTCGGCCAGCCGGTTTGCCCGCTCCTGGGGCAGGCCGGTGGCTACGCGCTTCAAAGTGGCGATGCCGGCGGCGGTGGAGACCGGGTTGGCGTTGAAGGTCCCCAGGTGATGCACCCGTTCGTATCGGTCCCGGTGGGCGTCGCCGGTGTAGTCGAACACTTCCATGATTTCGGCGCGGCCCGCGAGCACACCACCGGGCATGCCGCCGGCCACGATCTTGCCGTGGAAGCTCAGGTCCGGCGTGATCCCGGCGTATTCCTGGTAGCCGCCCGGCGCGTAGCGGAATCCCGTAATGACCTCGTCGTAGACCAGGAGTACGCCGTGGTCCCGGGTCAGATCGCGAAGCCCCTCGTTGAAGGCCACGGTCAGGGGGCCGGTACCCCAGGACGCACCGGACGGCTCCAGCATTACGGCGGCGATGTCCCGGTCTTTCTCCAGCACTTCGGCGACGCGGCCTAAGTCCGCCGGAATGACTTCGATCGTATCGAGGACGGCCGGAGGGATGCCCGCCGAGACGGGTTCGTCGAAGGGGATCATGGCCCCTTTGCCCACACCGTCGTGCCATCCGCTGAAGTGTCCCTCGAAGCGCAGCACCCTGGTCTTGCCGGTGAAGGCTCGGGCAACGCGGAGCGCGAGCATGCTGCCCTCGGATCCCGAGTTCACGAAGCGCATGCGTTCCGCGCAGGGGACCAGCTTCTGGATCAGTTCGGCCCATTCCAGCTGCATCGGATGGTCGTTGCCGAAATGAAAACCCAGATCGAGGGCGTCGCCCATGGCCCGGCACACTTCCGGCGGCGCGTGCCCCAGCAGCAGGGCAGCGTTGCCCATGCCATAGTCGATGTATTCCCGGCCGTCCTCGTCCCACTTTCGTGAGCCTGCCGCACGGGAAATGTACAGCGGCAAGGGATGGCCTCTGCGCAGGTCGTGACCCACCCCGCCGGCCAGCGATTCCAGCGCACGCGCATACAGTTCCTCGGCCCTGGGGCGAGGCTTCCTGTGCGCTTCGAGCGATACATCACCCATGTGCAGTCCTCGCTTAACGCAAGCCTTCAATCAATGCCAGCGTGGCGTCGACGACCCGCCGCTCCGAATCGGGTTGGATGGCCGCGGGCATGCTGTAGGCCTGGAACAGCAAGTCGGGGACGCCGTACCAGCGCTTATGGATGTCCCAGCCGCCCGCCGGGAAATCCTCCGCCCTGGGCAGGTAGCATACGCATCCGTTGGTGTAGCCCATGGCCAGGGTCTGGGGGAACGGCGACCCGGCCTTGATCGCCAGTCCGGTTTCGAAAAAGGTCTCCGTGCTGTTCGCGGCCAGTACGATATCGTTGATCCGTATGGCCTGGACCACGACGTCGATCGAGGCGCCGCCGGTTTCGACGGCTTCGACGAGCCGGTCGCTCCAGTCCGTGAATCTCGTGGTTACGAGAAACTCCCATACCTCGCCGCCCCGTGCGCGGACTTTGGCCCTCGCCTCGTGGCATTCCGCCCTGATGGCCCGGGCCTCGTCGAGCGGCGGCAGGTCGATGAACCCGAGCGAAAGGGTTTGGTCCGCGGCGGCCAGGCACGTGCACGTCTCGCCGGTTACCGGTTCCCACGGCCAGACGGAAATGCGGGACAGCGATCCCATCTGCCGGCGCTCCCCGCGCTTCCGGTGGGTGTGGATGGCCGCGGCGGTCTTGACGACCTCAGCGCCCAGCGTGGCCCCGATGCGGTCTTTCTCGTCCCTGCAGTCGGCCTCCATGCTCAGGCCGCCCCGCGGCATGATGTTCCCGCCGCATCCCTGGAGAAAGAGCGAGAGTCCCCCCATAGCGTGCTCGACCACGTTCCTGGCCGCGCCCGGGAAATCCGGCGAAGACACCATGGACCGGGGTCCGACGGTCACCGGGTGGCAGCCGTAGGAAAACAACGTGGCGATGGGACGGCCTTCCAGGTCGTCCACGCGCACGACCCCCACGGCCGTGTCGGTAGGATGACCGGGTACTTCGCCGAGGAAGATCTCGCCGTCCGGATCGGTCTCCCGGCGGTATACCCCGATGCGGCAATCACCCCGCCCCGCGCCGATGCGTGCCGGGACCTTCCGTTCGTCGGCCTCCCGCGCCGCCTCTGTGATCCAACTGCACAGATCCTCCTGGTACTGGGACTGCAGCGCGATCTGTCCGGGTTCATCGGGGAACCACTCCGGCATGGCGGGCGAACTGTGGGTATGATTGAGATTGACCATGACGTGGGAGGAGGCGGTTCCCACTGCTTCGGCGATGCGCTCCCGCAGGGCGTTCACCACGGGCAGATCCATCCAACCCGTGTCCGTCGCGACGATCACGACCCTGGCCCTTCCGTCTGATAGGACCAGCGCCGTGGCCGTCAGATCGCTTCCGATCGACTGGACGAGTCCTTCCCGCGAACTGAAGCCGAAGGTCCGGATACCCAGTGGAGGGTTGATCACGCGCCGGGCGGCGCCGGCGTAGAGGTCGGGCATGTCGCGTTACACCGGCACGTGCGGCTGCATAAAGTCTTTCGTGAAGATGGTCTCCGTCAGGCAGTCGACCCGGTTGCAGTCGAACCACGTCATGTAAACAAATTCGATGGACAGGCAGCCCCGGTAGGCCAGTCCTTCGAGCCTTCTGGCGATGTCCACGAAATCGATGGTGTTCTCGTCGAGCCGGGACTGCAGTTTCCCGGGCCGCGCCGCACGGATGTGGAAATGATCGGTTCGGGCGAGAAGCGGGTGGATCCTTTCCTCGGGAATGTACTGCATGACGAAGTGCGAATAATCCAGGGTAACGGTGGCCTCCGGCGCTCGCTCCAGCAGGGCCAGCGCCCGTTCCGGCGTGTCGACGACGGATTGGACATGGGGTTCGAAGCGGACCGTGATGTCCCGTTCGCCGGCCAGATCGGTCAGGTCGTTCATGGCTTCGACGGCCGTATCGAGATTCTCCTCGAAGGCACGGCCCGGGTGGTGCGTACCCGGGCTGATCGTGAATCCCGGTATGCCGACGGCCTCGCAGAAGCGGATGATCCCCTCGAAGGAAGTCCTGTTCCGCTTCCGCACCGCTGGGTCCGGGGCGTTGAAGGACCGTTCGTCGAGGGATGCGCCGAACTGCGGAAAGAAATCGACGGCTTCGAGTTCGTATTTCGCCAGCAGTCGGTTGAGGCGGTTCGCGTGGCCCAGCGGGTCCGCACCCACTTCGTCCGGCTCCAGGCTGCATCGCCCCCGGTCGTGGAACCCGGCGATGTCCACGCCCTTGAAGCCGATGGCCCGGGCCAGCGCCAGCGTGCCCTCCAGGTCGAGGTACTCGAAGGAATGGTTGCTAACGGTCAGTCGCATCGGCAACTCCCAGCAGGTTGTTCCAGCATTTCCAACGTATCTGGCGCTCCTTGTAGTGATCGCTTTGTCCGACGCCGATGGGGTTGCCGAAAGACAGAACGTTCTTGGGATCGTCCCGTTTCCCGCCCCAGGCGGTGGGCACGTTCATGGCATCGGGATCGTGGTTCCAGGTCGGCGCACGGTTGTCCCGCACCCGCCTGAACAGGAACTTGATCATGTGGCGTTTGATGGATGTCCGATTGGCCGCGGTGCCGTGCCAGAGGTCATAGTGGGTCAGGGCGAAGGTCCCGGCCCTGACGACCATCGGCACCTGCCCGTGGATGTTGGTATAGGTGGCCATGCGGTCCGTAGGCGCGTTTCGGAACTGCGTGCCCGGGACGATGATCGTGGGTCCCATCTCCGAAGTGATGTCGGTAGGATAGAACAGCCCGAGGAGCCGGTCGATCCGGTTGTCCCGGCTATTGGTGCTGTCCTGGTGCCAGGACATGTGGCCGGTGTGCGGCTGCTTGCAGTGCCAGTGGCGATGGCCCTGCACCTCGTAGTCCTCGCCGAGCAGGCTGACGAGGGCGCCTTTCACCGCGGGATGCTCGACCGCCTGCCAGAGCTCGGGCACCTCCTCCGCGATGGCGTCGCCGGGATTGTGGTCCAGTTCGTCCAGCCGGCCGGCGATGCGCTCGTTGAGTCCCTCGGGAAGATCGAGTTCGAGCAGGTGATAGCCGTTCACGAGAAAGCCGACCATCTCCATATCCGTGAGCAGATGGGACTTATCCATCCCGGACCTCCTCCAGTTTCTGCAAGATGAACTCGTATCCCACGACGTCCAGGTCCCGGTCGTCGATAGGCGCCTGGAGATGGGGAAACTGCACGATATGCCACCCGTCGACGAGCGCGTCGTGCACGGTGTTGTAGGGCCAGTCGGGGACGTCCGCCGTGATCTCCGCCCGGTAGTCCTTGACGGGTTCAATGGGGGTACACCCCAGGATCTCGGAGAAAACGCTGGGCGTCCGCGCATGGAGGTACAGCAGCCGCTGCCTTACGCTCGAGTCGGAAGTTGAAGACATGTTGGCCTGGACAGTAAAAACAGCCGATCGGGTCAAGGGGGTGCTCGACGAAGTAAAATGACGAATCCGGACGCCGTGTCCAAGGGAATAATGCGGCCGGTTAATCGTTTGACAACGTATGCAGCAACCGGTACCGTTGGTTAAGACTCCCCGAACATTTTCATATAAAACAGACATGAGTACCCGGTCTCGATTCGATCTTCCATTTTTCGAAACCTGGTCCTCAGGCATCTAGTACGTGGTTATATTGGAGGCATGCCATGACACGCGCTACTACCGTACTGACTTTTCTGGCATTGTCGGCGTTCGCCTGCGGCGGAACCGACAACGCGCCTGAAGATGCCGCTCCCGAAACTACTGAAATGGCGGGTGGTCCATACCTTACTCATGATGAGTTTGTAAATCTGTTAAAAGAAGAGATTATGAGTGGTAAATTCGATGCCGGCGGTATAGTTGGGAGATCCGCTACCGTACCACCTGAAAGCGGAATAGAGAACGAAGGAACAGTTTGGTTGGAAGTACGGACCGTCAATGCCGTAATCGATACGGCCTGGGTGATTGCGTCGTCAGGATTCCCGGAGGTGGACGAGTTCGCGTTGAATCAAGTACTGAAGAGACCTCAGACACCGAAGATAGGCTGGGGAGATCCACCGTTAATGATGCATTTTACCGTAAAAGTTCCTGATGACAGTGACGGACAGAAAGAGTCATCCACCGAATTCGATACAGCGGAATTGGGCACCTTTTCTTTTCTGGTTACGATTCCGCCAGACTGTGACCTCAAGCACGAAGGAGATGTTCGGGCGGTGTTTCATGTGGTAGAATCGTTGACTGATACAGCATGGGTTGTCGAATCATCGGGATATCCGGAAGTAGATGAGTTTGCGATTGAATATATGATGAAGATACGTCACCCTAAGGACATGGTAGATGACTTGCTAAATGCGATGGTATTCGTAAGGCATCAGCCGTAGAATTCAACCATCCCCACCCCTTCCCGCCGCCCAGGTGGCGAAGTATTCGGGTGCCCAGCGCCTGGCTACGTGGAAATCGTGACGCTGACCGGCCGCAAGCGGAGGCGCCGTCTCCGCGTCGATCCAGGCCTCGATGCCGGCCAGTCCAGGGAACTCCAGGATCCAGGCGTAATCTCCGTGGTCGCTGGTGCCCAACAGCCGGAAGACCTCGCCGTGGATGAGGCCGTGGTCCCGGCTCACCTTCCGCATACGCCGCCACCTCTCTTCGTCGTGCTCATCGGAAACTCGCTGATCCCCGATCTCGTCGGATTCCGCGCCCCGGTACCGGCCGCCGAAAGCCAGCAGGACGATCGACGAATGATCGGCCGAAAGGGCCGGAATGATGTGCGGATCGGTGCCGGGGGTCACCGGCGGTTCGGCCTTGCGCGGCAGCCAGTTAAGGCACTCCGGTTGCCAGCGGCGGGCAAGGGTATAGTTGTAGTAACCGTAGCGTCCGTATGGCGGTTCCGCCTCGGCCGACATCCAGACCTCCGCGCCAGCGAGATCCGGAAACTCGATGGTCCAGAACCGCTCCCAGCTCACACGGGGCCCCAGCAGCCGGTATCCGTGGATGCCGATCAGGCCGTGACGGTCGGCAACCGACAGCATCAGGTCGACGTGCCGGCGCTCGTAGTCAGTCCGCCGGGCTTCGTCCAGCTGGTACCATTCCGGCAGACGACCCCCTCGAAAGAGAACGACTACGTTTTCGTCCCGCTCGGTCATGAAATCCCCCTTTCGGATTGGGTTGAAGTAGTGATCTGCGTAAATGCCCAACATGCAAATCCCGGAAACAACACACGCATCGGATTAGCACGGGACGACTGAAGCAGACGATGCCGGTATGACTGAAAATACAACCAGTACACCATAATACAAAGATCGTCGTGATGCAGGTCAGGCTCAACCCGACCTTGACACCAGCATAATTCACCGCTTCTTTTTTTGATGTAGATAGTTGCGATTTAAAATGGTTTCATAATCAGTAAAGCCGCAATGAACCGTTTTTCTCGGCATATAGCCCGGCGACTTCTGCAAGCGCTGGCAAAGCTTGAATTCGAAGACCTGATTCCTCACCGGTTGAAACGCCTGTCGCGGCGTTTCCTCGGTGTCGGATTCGTCTTGGCGGCCATGGTTCATCTGATCGTCAGTGGGACGGTTTACTGGTACAGGTTCCTGGAACCTACGGTCGAAGAACTGATAGAGCTGACGCCCTATCCTCCTTTCCTGGTCGAAGTACTCATCGAGGACACCCTCGTTACGGACGAGGTGGAAGTCGATAGCGAGGAACCGGACGAGGCGGCCAGTGATCCGCAAGAAGAGATCCTGGGGGCGGCCGGGGAAGAAGGCGCCGGGACGGAAGGCGGTGGGACGGAAGGCACCGAAGGCACGGTAGAATCCAGCGATGAAGCCATAAGCGAGGACGGTCCGGCACCCCTGGCCGTAGAAACGCCGCCGCCGGTGCTGGAGAGCGAGATGACGGAGATGGAAGAGGTCATCCCCGTCGAGGCACCTTCGCTTGCGGTGGACCGCGAAAGGTTGGAACCGGAAGCGTTCGTTTCAGCGGAAATTCCCCCGCCGACCGAGGTGCCCCTGCCAGCCGAAGCGCCCCCGCCGTCAGAGATAGACGAGTTGTCGGAGATGGAAGAGATCACGCCCATCGAGTTGCCGCCGCCCGTCTAGGAGAGCGCGATCGCGGAGGCGGAAGAAACCCCGACATTCGAAATGCCTGAACCCTTCGAAGAGATCGCGATTTCGGAACCCCACGAGATCACCTCTTTCGAAGTCCCTCCTCCGGTGGAGGACTTGGCCTTGTCGGAGGCCCACGAGGCCACGACGTTCGATGTCCCCGTGCCTGTTGATGATCTGGCCATATCGGAGGTCCACGAGGTCACGACGTTCGAACTGCCCGTTCCTATCGAAGAACTGGCAGTTTCGGAAGCGCACGAAATTACGACGTTCAACCTTCCCGTTCCCATTGAGGACCTGGCGATATCAGAACCCCACGAGGTCACTTCTTTCACCCTTCCGACGCCGATCGAAGATGTTGCGATATTGGAAGTTCACGAAGTCACAACCTTCAATCTGCCTACTCCGGTCGAGGTCAGTGAGATCTCCGAGGCTCACGAGGTCACGACCTTCAACCTTCCCACGCCCTTCGAGGAGGTTGCGTTGTCGGAAGCCCACGAGATCACTACCTTCAACCTCCCGTCGCCGATGGAGGTCGGCGATGTTTCCGAGGCCCACGAGGTCACGACCTTCAACTTGCCCTCACCAGTGGAGGCCAGCGTGATATCGGAGGTCCACGCGATCACTACGTTCGATCTTCCCTCACCGGTGGAAGCTTCCGAGATCTCAGGTACGCACGTGGTGAGGACCTTCGAACTGCCCACCCCGGTGGAAACTGCCGGCCTGTCCGGTACCCAACCAGTTACCACGTTTGCCCTCCCCTCACCGGTAGCAGCCACCGGGTTGACCGGTACCCACGCGATCGCGACGCCGGTGCCCCTGGGAAACGATGGTACGCTGGCCGGAGGAGGTATGGGTGAGTCGACGGGCAAAGGCGTATCCGGCGGCAGTTCCAGGGGGGGCGACACGGAAGGAATAGCCGAGTCAGGCGGAGAAGGAGATTCCAGACGCCTTGGGGCGGTAGACGGCGCTGACTCGGGCAGAAACAGCGGTTCCAATCGAGGCAGTGGTGCAGGTTCGGGCGGCGCAGGCTCAAGTGGCGACGGTTCCAGTGGCGACGGCTCAAAGGGCTCAGGCGACAGCGGGGACGGGTCCACGGGCTTCGCCGGTTCCAGCGAAGGTGAAGGATCCGGCAACGACGGCTCCCGCGGCGGCGCGATGGCCGAGTTAATTGGAGCGGTCGGCTCAGGGGGCGGCGCTGAAGGCGACGTGAGCGGTGCTTCCTCCGGTTTTCTGCGCTTCGATACGCCGCCTGTACCCCGGCGCGTGGACATCAGCATTTCCCGAAGTGAAATACCCGGTAACCTCCGGCATATCAGTGACAGTCTTGTGAGGTTCGAGCTGCTGATCAGCGAGGTGGGCGAAGTCAGTGAAGCGAAGATCGTCGAATCGACGGGCTACGACGAAATCGATGCATTACTGCTCGCGAAGATATACACATCCTGGTATCATCCAGCCACACTGAGAGGCAAGGCGGTCAAGGCCTGGATCGTCGTAGGTTATGGTTACCGGGTAGGCAAGTAGATATGGAGATCTTTATGTCAAAAGCCATCCACTTTACAGGTACACGACTGATCCTGGCCGGTGTGCTGTCCGTGGCGGTTACTTCTTTTGCGCCGCAGGTCAGACCGATATCTCCGGACGCAATGACGCTGTACGCAAAACCTTCAAACGCAATGCCTCAAAACCTGCCTTTGCTGGAAGAGGGCAAACGGCTTTACGCGCTGGACCGGTTCACTGAAGCCCTTCCTTTACTGGTTCAAGCGGTAAAGCAGGATGGGAAATCGGCCCGTGCCCAGTACTGGCTCGGCATGACCCTCTACGCCCTGAACCGGAACGACGGAGCGCTCGAGGCATTCAAGCAGGTGGTGCGCAGAGACCGGTTCTGGGCGCCTGGACACATGGGCCTGGGACGCGCAATCATGCGCGTGCCCAATCGTAGACTCGACGCACGGAAGGCGATGCGCGAGGCCATAAAGCTGGATCCGGGAAACGCGGAGTACCAGTACGCCCTGGGGATGACGTACATGGACCAGGGTGAAGAAAGCTGGCTCATCGGCAGCCACCAGGACGGTCGCGACTTTTTCCAGCGGGCCGTCGAATTGGATCCCCTGCATCCGGATGCCCATTTTCAGCTCGGGCGCTGCTACGAGGAATTGAAGTTTTCGGACCAGGGAAAGCAGGTAAGGGACCGGTACGACGACTATGTCAAGGCGCTTGATGCGTATCTTACGCAATACCAGGTCAACCCGGAACATCCCGAAGCCCTGCAGCGATTCGCGGGCGTCTGCCACCGTTTCGAATACTACGAACGCGGCGCTGAGCAGCTCAGGAAGCTTGCCGGAGAGATGGAGGCATATCGTCCGACCTGATCCAGACGCTTTTAACTCAGTTCGAATCGCTTTCCATGAGTACGAAAAAACAATACGACCTGCTGCAGCGATCGCTAGAGACGTACATCAAGTCGCTGGAACCCGATGAGCAGGTGGTGTACAGAGACCTGGTCCACGTGGCCACTGCAGATGAGCTGGAAGCATGGCGTCGAGCGGAGGGCGAGGAGCGGGAAGACCGCTGGACGGAATTCTGGAACGCACGGGACTCGAATCCCGCCACCATAGAGAACGAACGCCTGGTAGAACATTACAAGCGGGTCATGTACGCGCGGATACACTTCTCAAACACGCAGTTCCCATACGACCGTAGAGGAGAGATCTACGTCCGGTTCGGCGAACCCGACGACCGTCAGCGGTTCCTGTTCCGCGCATACGAGGACCCCAGAAACCTGTATCCGCCAACGGGTAAACCGGAAGTGGACGGGATACGCGAACGGAACTGGCAGTTCGGCTGTCGGTTGAGAGTCGACCCGGGTCAGGTGGACGTATTACTGGATCAGGATGTGGCGCAACGCGTGGGATTTGGTACAGAGTCTCTGATGACGGCGAACAACCTGTACCCCAATGAAAACATGAACTCAAATGGCGCGCCGCTTAAAGCACCCGAGCAGGTCAACTACGAAACCGCCGTGATTCAGCGAAGAAGCATGGGATCCACGTACAGGGCGGAGAGCTGGGTATATGTTGCGCACAATATGGAACTGTTCTTCGTCGATCCGACGGGAGGAGGCCGGTTCGACTATCCCGAGCGGAAGCTGCAGATCGACGCGGGTTCCTTGGCCACTAAGGCCTTGGGGGAGATGCGCAGAGAGGCAACGCTCCACCCGAGGAAGGTCGCCGACCTTTTGGTTGAACAGACTCCCGAGGTATACGAACACGATTTTGCCGGCGAACCGCTGGACTACGCCTTCGATGTCGTCACCTTTCGTGGAGACGGGATACGGACGGAAGTCGAACTGTCCTACAGCATCCCGGTCTGGCAGTTCGGGGACACGGGTGATGGAAGAGGTCCGGTGACCTATCTCAATAACCAGGCAACGTTGCGCAACGCCGAATCCGGTCCGGTTTTCAACCAGCGGTTCCGCTTCGGTCCCATAGAACGGCCCACGCGAAGGCTGAGTCCGGACCAGGCCAGGGTTTCCACCTACACGCTAGCCGTCGATTTAAGGGCGCCCCAGGGTGCGTTCACGGCGTGGGTGGACATGCGGGACGAAGTCTCCCAGCGGGTCGGCGTCTACAGTAAAGAGGTGATTGTCCGCGATTACCGGGGTGGCGCACTGATGATCAGCGATCTGAAGCTGTCCACCGGGATCACCCGGACCGACCGGACCGGTCCCTTCGTGCGCAACGGTCTGAATATCGTGCCTCATCCTCTGCGCGTCTACAGACGCGGCCAACTCGTCTACGTGTACTACGAGGTATACAACCTGAGTATCGACGACGAATCGGGCAGGACTTCCTACGAGACGCAATACGAGATCGTACCCGAGGGCACGCCCTCCCTGCCCTTTCGGCCAGCCCGTCAGCTGGAGGACATGCAGACAGTCCTGCTGACTTTCGAAGGCGAAGGTTCGTCCAGGGAGGAGGCCGAATTCACGGCAATGGATACCACCAACCTGACACCAGGCGTATATGTCCTCTCGGTGACGTTCGTGGACCGCCATGCAGGCCATAGCGTGTCCGAATCAGCCCGCTTCCTTGTCACGGACGATTAATCGCCCACCGGCCAGACTCCGGTACCCACCGGCCAGACTCCGGTACCCACCGGCCAGACCCCGGTTCCCAAAGGAACTATGTCCCGTCAGGCGCGGAGACCGGAGAACGTGCCGGTCTCCGGCAATCCCGCCACGGTACAGTTCACGCTTGCGACTCGATTCGCGAGGCGGGTCGCACCGACCGGGTCTTTCGTTGCCGTGAATTCGACGACGAAACCGGCGGCGAAGGCGTCGCCGCAGCCGGTGGTGTCGACCACGTCACCGGCCGGCTCCGAGGGAATGACTAAGGCTTCGGATTCCCGGTTTTTCCGGTACACGGTGACCGGACCGAGTGGCCCCCGGGTGATGACGCACACCGAGGGACCGAGCGCTGTCACGGACCGTCCGAAGGCGATGAAATCATCCTCCGAATCCAGCGGACCGCCTAGCCCGCCTGGTCTGCCTGGCCCGCCTGATCCGTTTGATCCGCCTGATCCGCCTGGTCCGTTTGATCCGCCCATCGCTTCCACCGGTCCGCCTGCCTGTTCACCTGCGACGGTCACGCCGGCCAGCAGACGGGCCTCCACTTCGTTCATCTGAACGACGTCGAACATTTCAATCCATCGGTGCCAGTTCTCGGGCGCCCGTCTACGCCTGTAGCCCTCCGCGTCGATGGCCAGACACAGGTTGTGCACGTCCAGATACAGCAACCCGGCGGCCTTTTCCCGCACGGCCGCCATGGTTTCCAGGCTGATATCGTCGCCCACGATGAAATTCACCAGCAGGGCGTCGAGGTCCAGAAACGGTTCGATTTGTTCGAAGGGAATAGGGTCGATATGGTTCGTAAGTTGTTCGACTTTTTCCATGGACTCGTCGTAACGAATCCGGTTCCGGCTGGTACCCGACCGTGAGACACGGACGCCGAGGTCGCTGACGGCGGGGCGCGGGTCCAGAATGGTGCGCATGGCGTCGTAACAATCCGCGCCGATGCGGCTGATGGGATACAGTGCGTCGCCTTCGCCCACGAGGTCGTCCATTACGGTGGTGTTGTACAATATGCCGCCCAGGTCCTGGATCCGGCGGCCGCCGGCCATGAAGATGGTGTCGTGGTTGATGAGGCCGATGATGCCAATACGCATGTTGTTTCCAGCTCAGTCTGTTACGGGTGGTCCGGGTTTCCCGAGTTGTATGGCCACGGCTTCGATTACCCGCTCCACGGTGATGCCGCGCATGCAGTCGTGGGTTCCGATGGGACACCGGTTCCCGCCATGAGCACTGCATGGCCGGCAGTCCAGAGGGGTCTCGACGACCTGGTGCCCCGGTCCGTGAGGGACGAAGCCAAATGCGGGTACCGTGGGGCCGAAAAGGGCCACGACGGGCGTATCCATGGCGGCGGCCACGTGGCCCATCCCCGTATCGTTTGACACCACGGCGGCGCAACGGGCGGCGAGCGCCGCCGACTGCAACAGGGTCAACGCGCCGGCCGCGTTCAATGGGTCGACACCGGACTCGGCGGCGATTTCGTCGCAAAGCGGACGGTCCCCGGAACTGCCGAAGAGCACGGAACGGTATCCGTATTCTCGGGCGAGCCGGCGGATCAGCGCGGCGTATCGGCCGGGAAGCCATCGCTTGGTCGCCCAGACCGAACCGGGGCTGATGCCGCACAGTGGTTCGGACGGTGCGACGTCGGTTTGCCGCATCAGGGCATCCACCCGCCTCCGGTCCGCGTCATCCGGGTACAGGGCCGGGCGAATACCTTCCGCATCGACCTCCCACGAATCCAGCAGTGAGAGGTTTCGGTCGACTTCATGACCGGAACGGTAGGCGACCCGGTCGGTCAGGAGCAGCCTGCCCGCGCTTCGATCGAAGCCCACCCGTACGGATATGCCCGACAGGAAACCCAGCATTGCGCTTCTGAAGGATCGGTGAGGGATCAACGCCGTATCGTAGGCCGCGCCGCGCAGCTTGCGGGCGAGGCGGAGCAGTTCCAGGGGTCCTTTTTGCGCGCCGTGCTTGTCGTAGATGACGATATCGTCGATGTGGGGATTGTTCCGAAGCAGGTTCGCCGTCTCGGGCCGCACGACGACCCCGACACGGCCGGCACCCAGCCGCGTCCTGGCCGCTTCGAACAACGGGGTGGACAAAACGAGGTCGCCCACGAATGCGGTTTGTATGACAAGTATGCTCAACCCGCTTAGGATGCCTCGTCGGAACGCGGACTCAAGGGGTCCGCGCGGTTATTCTACTTCAGCGAATTCAGGAAGGCCTGGAACTCGCCATCCGCGCTGAGGACCGTCTTTTCCGGTCCGGTGAGCTTGACGAACACGTTTCCTTCCGGTGCCTCGATTATGGCCCCGAGCATCCTGTAGCCCGGTTTTTTCACGGCGCCGGACTGGAACATGGGGCCCATGGAGGCGAGGTACGTCCCCGCCAGGGACACCGTGGTCACGGCCAGGCCGTTGATGGTCGACTTCCGCTGGGCCAGTGACGGCTGCCCGCCCGTATCCGACTCGAACTGGTCCCGCCAACGCTGCAGGTTCAGGTCGACGCTGCCTCCCTGCCCGCGGCCGAAATAGAACACGGCGCACTCGCCCGGTTCGTCGTCCTCGGCGGACTTCGGGATCAGATAAGTCGCCATGCGCATCGTGCGGGGTGGCTGCACCTCCCAACGCGGCGGTACGGTCCAGACGACCCCCGCGGCAGCGCCCGTTGTCGTCTGCTCCTGGGCGTTCACCGGAACCGGGGCAGTGGCGTCCGGGCTTTCCGATACGGCAGGCGCCGCCACCAGCGGCGGAGGATCGGCCGGCGGTTCCGGCGACCGTGTTGCGGACTCTTCTCCACCGTTTCCGCAGGCCGCGGCGATACCGAAAAGCATTACGGCGCAAATGGTGATGACGGGGTAGCGTGGCATGGAAAGGGGTCTCCTTTACTTTACGAAATTTGAATCGTCGGGCGCCGGGGTCTTCCACCGCCGGTGTACCCAGAACCAGTGATCGGGATAATCCATGATGTACCGGGCCAACACGTCGGTGTAGGCCTGGGTAATCCGTGCGATATCGGCCGGTTCGTCACCGGTCGGAATCGCTTCGATCGGGGTTTCGAAACAGACACGGTGCCGTTCCGGGCCGGATCGAATGATGAAACACGGCACGATGGGCGCGCCCGTGCGCAACGAAAATAGCGCCGGTCCCTGGTAGGTGGACGCCCTCCGGCCCAGAAAATCGACGAACACCCCGCCGGCCCCCGCGTCCTGGTCCGCGAGCAGCCCGATACACTCGTTGCGCCGAAGCGCCCTGAATACGGCGGCCGGCGCTTTGTCCATCGTGGCTACTGCCATGCCCAATCGCTCGCGTCCCGCGTGCACCAGGCGGTCGACAGCTGGATTGTGCAGCTTCTTCGCGACGACGGTAATGGGATAACCGAGCATGGCGACCGTCGCGCCAAGCAATTCCCAGTAACCGAAATGGCCGGTAATCAGAATGACCCCGCGGCCCCCTTTGCGGGCTTGGACGATATGGTCTTCTCCCGAGACCGCGAGCCGGTCCCGCAGATCCGCCGTCCTCCCCGCGAGCAGGCGGGCGTGCTCCACGGCGGTCCGGCCCAACTGGCGGTAGACGGATCGGGACAGAGCCCTGAGCGCCTCGGAATCCCTGGTCATCCCGAAGACCCGGACCATGTGCTCCATGACCAGCTTCTTCCTCATGCCGGTCACGTGAAAGACCAGTGCGCCCAGTACATCGCCCACCTGCGAAGCGCGGGCAGGCGCAAGCCGCCTGGTCAGCGACATCAACACCCGAAGTCCCGCGTATTCGAGCCGGTGCGACAACTTCATTCGAATCGTGCTCTCATCCGCACCCTGTCATTCATTCGGATCCCTTCGCGCACGCTCATTCGTCCCGCTCCCTGGACATGACCCACTCTTCGTTCTTCCTTCGCCAGTCGTCTTCGTCCGTGCGCCAGTCGCCGACTTCCTCGCTTGCCCAGCGGCGCAGCGTAGCCCTCCTCCGCCTTCGGATCTGCAGGAACGCGAGCAGGCAAAGCACGCCGAACAGGGGCGCGATCACGAGGGACAGGCTTTCGCCGAGTAACATGCGCCAGCCGTAGTTGCGTTCCATGAACGCCAGCCAGTCCCGTTCGAACTCCACGACACTCATGCCGAAGGTCTCGAAACTGGCCCGGTCGATGGAGCCGGTCCGCCTCAGGCTGTCGAACAGTGTGTGCAGTCCCGCTTCACCGTACATCCTGAGTATATACTGCACGGCGAGGGCGCTTTGCTGATAGGCCAGGTGGGCCCGATGTTCAGGGAACCTGTTCACGCCCTGGATGGCGCTCAGGGGGACCAGGTTACCCGACACGACGGCGACCACCAGGGATGCCCGATCCCAGAACCCCCAATCCCGCGCCATGTGCATCGCGAATCCCTCGTCCAGCCAGCGGGGGATATCCGCGCCGCGAAGTGCGCTGTGCAGCATCACGTGGGCCAGTTCGTGCACCACGAGTTCTTCGGAACCGTCATACGTACCGGTAATCCGGGGCGACCTGAGTACCACGAGCCTGCGGTGCGGCACGGCGTAGCCCGCGCCCCATTCGGGTATGGCGCCGGGCGTATAGGTCAGGAAGGCTTCCTGCGTGGGGGCGATATGAATGTGGATGGTATCGGCGGAAGGCAGGCCCAGTGTGGCGCGCAGATCAGGCGACGCCTCGCGCACGATGTCCAACACGTGATCCACGAAGGGCGCGTCGGCGGGTTCGAAGGTCACTCGAACGCCATGGTCGGTCCTTACGGATTCTTCCGCGCCTGCCCCGGGGCCCGGCAGCAGCACGAGCACGCTGCAGGCCCATCCAAGGCACCAGGAACGAAGATAGCTGGAAACCCGCACAGGCACCCTATCGAAGCGCATAACGACCTCATTCGCGTATAATGCCGCCTCCCAGGACGGTCTCGCCGTCATAGAAGACGACGGACTGTCCCGGCGTGACCGCCCGCTGGGGATACTCGAAGTCGACCCGCACGACGCCGGGTTCGCTGGGCGTGATGACGGCGGGCGTCGCTTCCTGCCGGTACCGGATCTTGGCCTGGCCGCGTACCTCGCCAGCCGGGGCATCCGCAGTATGCCAGTTGACCCCGTCCGCGATGAGCCGGTCGCTGAGGAGATCCTCGTCGTCGCCCACCACGATCGTATTCGTTTCGGGCAGGATGTCGACCACGTACACCGGACGTCCCGCGGCCAGGCCCAGTCCCTTGCGCTGCCCGATCGTGTAGAGGGGATGCCCCCGGTGTTCACCCAGGACATGGCCGTCCGTGTCCACGATCGGTCCCGGCCGTATGGGGTCCTCAATGGCCAGCAGTCCTTCGTCCATTTTCACGGGGTGATTCGTCGTCCATTCCCTGAGGAACCTCTCATGGCCCCGGTCCTGGATGAAGCAGATCTCGTAGCTGTCCTTTTTACCGGCCACCCGCGGCGCGAATCGTTCGGCGATTTCCCGCGTCTGCGCCTTCGTGAGCATGCCGACGGGGAAGGTGGTCCGGACCAGCTCGTCCTGGGTCATCTCCCACAGGGCATAGGACTGGTCCTTGTTTCGATCGATGCCCCGCTTCAGGACCAAGCGGCCGGCCTGGCCGGCTCGGTCCGCATCGCCCGCCTGCCCCGCCTCGTTCGCCGTTTCATCCAGTGCCACGCGGGCGTAGTGGCCGGTCGCCACGTAATCGGCGCCGAGTTCGCGTGCCCGGTCGAGCAGCACGCCGAACTTGACCCGGCTGTTGCAGGCCACGCAGGGATTGGGCGTACGCCCCTGCACGTACTCGGAGACGAAATTCGAGATGACGCCCTGCTCGAACTCCTCGCGGAAATCCACCACGTAGTAGGGGATGCCGAGTTTTCCGGCCACGACCCGCGCGTCGTTGCGGTCCTCGACCGTGCAGCAGCCGTGTTCGAACTGCGCATTGCCGCCCACGCGGTCGTAGTCCCACAGGTGCATCGTGACGCCGATGACCTCGCAGCCCGCTTCCTTGAGCATCGCGGCCGCCACCGAGCTGTCTACGCCGCCGCTCATGGCCACGACGACTTTCGCCCCCGCCGGCGGCAGCCGGTTGACGAAGGGATCGAAAGTAGAAGCGGTGGCGTCTCCGCCGCGGATGGTGGTATGGGAAATTGTCGTCATTGATTCAGTCTTTCCGGACCGTGCCGTAACGGGACCGGTAATCCTCGATCGCCGCCCGCACGCCGTCCGCGGCCATGGCGGAGCAGTGCATCTTGGTTGGCGGAAGACCGCCCAGGGCATCCGCGATCGTATGGTTTTCGATGGACGCGGCCTCTTCGGTCGTCCTTCCGATCACCCATTCGGTGACCATGCTGCTCGCCGCGATAGACGCCGCGCAGCCGAAGGTCCTGAACTTCGCGTCCGTGACGGTCCCGTCCGCGATCCGTAAGTAAAGTGCGATGGTATTCCCGCTGATGGGGTTTCCGGCGTTGCCCACGCCGTCCGCATCGGCAAGATCCCCCACGTTGCGGGGTGAGTGAAAGTGGTCCATTACAGTGGATGAGTACATGAAACGCGCCTCAACCGGGTACCTGCGCGGCGGAAACCTCGCGGAGGCGGGCTACGATGCCGGGCAGCCTGTCCATGACGCTGTCCACGTCCCCCATCGAATTGTCTCGCCCGAAGCTGAACCGGACCGAACCGAGGGCGGTGCGCGGGTCCCTGCCCAGCGCCAGCAGCACGTGGGACGGTTCTATGGCGCCCGATGTGCAGGCCGAACCGGTGGACACGGCGATGCCCGCGAGATCAAGGCTCATGATCAGCGATTCGCCTTCCGCGCCGGGGAAGGACACGTTCGACGTGCCGGGCAGGCGCTGTTCCGGATGCCCGTTCACCCGCACGCCCTCGATCTCGACCCGGATGCGCGCTTCCAGGACATCGCGCATTTCGGACAGGTGACGGTACTCGCTTTCCCGCTCCTCGGCGGCCAGTTCGGCGGCCTTGCCCAGGCCCACAATGCCCACGGTGTTCTCCGTGCCGGACCGCACGTCATTTTCATGATGGCCGCCGTGGGCCGTGGGTTCGATCTCGACGCCCTTCCGGATGTAGATGGCCCCTACGCCCTTGGGTCCGTAGATCTTGTGGCCCGAAAGCGAAAGGAGGTCCGCGCGCATCGCTTCCACGTCGACCGTCAGTTTGCCGGCGGACTGCACTGCGTCCGTATGGAAGCACACGCCGCGAGTCCGGGTGATCCTGCCTATTTCACCCACGGGCTGGACCGTGCCGATCTCGTTGTTCGCGTGCATGATACTGACCAGGATCGTCTGGCTGGTAAGGGCGTCCTCCACCTGACCGGGATCGACCCGGCCGTATTCGTCCACGGGAAGGTAGGTTACATCAAAACCCTCCCGCTCGAGAAAAGCGCAGCTGTTCAGCACGGCCGAATGTTCGATGTTCGTCGTGATCAGATGACGTCCGTAAGCCCTGCGTGCGTAGGCGGCGCCCTTGATCGCCAGGTTGTCGG
This sequence comes from Gemmatimonadota bacterium, assembly GCA_026702745.1. Classification (NCBI taxonomy): domain Bacteria; kingdom Pseudomonadati; phylum Gemmatimonadota; species Gemmatimonadota bacterium. Next base: position 124,692 of record JAPPBT010000102.1, on the reverse strand, counting down.
ACTCGGTGCCGCCGCTGGTGAAGTAGATCTCGCCGGGCCTTGCGTTCACCAGGCCGGCCACCCGGGCCCGCGCCTCTTCCACGGCCGCGCGGGCATCCTGTCCGTACCGGTGGATGCTCGATGCGTTGCCGAACCGATCCCTGAAGAAGGGTTCCATGGCATCGAAGACTTCGGACCGGACCGGCGTGGTCGCGTTATGATCCAGGTAAATGCTCGCCATGAGGAGCGCGGTCTCCGGGAAAGGGGTGAAATCCTGCCCCGTTCATCAAAAAATCAATACGATCTGAAAACGGCCTCTTCCGTCGCGTCAACGGTCTTTGAAATTAGAGATAATCCATTGAAATGTCAAGTGCCATCGGGGTTTCGCGGCGCTCGCGCAGCCGGTGGATATTCGCCGTAGCCGCTTGACTTTTCGTTCGGGAATCCGTAGTTTTCATGTGACTTGAAATGGTATGCGCGAGCACGCTTTCAAGACGTTTGCCGGGGGTACAGGTACAAACTTGCCCGGAGCGGATGGACGTACCAGGGAGGAACGGCACATGCATGTACTGAAAACAGCGGCTGGACTGGTGGCGATCGTCCTTTTGGCGGGATGCACCCACAGCATCCAGTTGAATCCCAACATCGGCCCTTCGGCCAATATCGCCCGGCCCGTGGACTTGCACGTCGGAGTGTATGTTCCTCCGGACGTCAGCCAGTTCGTCATCGATGACAGATCAGATCTCGACAAATACATCTTTGAAATCGGTGAGTCCCTTGAGTCGGTCATCACGAAATCAGCGAACCGCGTTTTCTCGCGGGTAACGATACTGGATGCGCAGCCCACGGGCGCAGTGATCGAGGAAAGCGCACTCGATCTCGTCATGATTCCCAGGGTGACCGCGGCCATGGTAACGCTGAACAAGGAAGAAGGTCCGTTTCAGGACGACGCCCGGGGAAACACGGCGATCACGGTCGAACTGATGTTCTATGACGCGGAGATGATCCAGTACACATCCGTCATGGCTTCCGGCATCGGAATCGCTTCCGAGAGAATCGGGTTCTTTAGCAGAGGCCAGAGAGAATATGCCGCATCGGTCGAAAGTGCCATTGTAAACCTGAGCAACGACATGGTCCGTCAGATGCACGGCAACTACGATATCCGAAAGATGGGCGACGAGCAGGAATAGCAATGGCAGGGATGTCCCGCAGAGACCGCTGGATTTACGGCTTGCATACCTGGTGGGGCCGATATCGCAACGCGGCGTTCAACCTTTCCGATATCCGCAACCGGCCGGTACGGCTATTGATCTGCCTCCCTTCGAGTCCCGAAGAAGCCCGTAGAGCGGCCGAGGTTATCCCCGAACTGGTTGCGTGTCTGGACGCAAAGGTCGTTTTCGTGGTCGGCGAACCGCGATCCGTCGAGTTCTGCGACCCGGCGGATGGACGCATCACCGTGGTGCCGCTGGACCGGAGCGCCCGATGGTGGTTCGGCCTGCCCTCCTTCGGGATCGTCGACCGGTTGTCGGAAGCGGAACTCAACCTGGCCGTCGATCTGAATCCATGCGCGGAACTGCTGCCCGCCGTACTTTGCCAGAGAATCGGTGCGAGGATTCGCCTGTGCCTGGACGATCCGCAACGGGGGCGCGTGTTCAACGTGCGGGTCCTCCTTGCGGAAAACCATGACGAGGACGGAAACGGCGCCGAACCGGGAAACATTGCGGATCCGGCCCGGTCCGACCCGACGTCTGCCGGGACCGATAGATCTTCCGATGACTCACCGTATGCGCGCATGCTGCGTGTCGTTCAGGCCGTCGCCCGCCCCGCGTCTCATCCCCGGATTTAACTTGACACCAGGCCCTTTGGCCGGGATATTGAAGCAGGTCTGGACAAGCCTTCCGAATCCCGTGCGACCGGGAACGGCTTGTCATCCAACCAAATCGATCCCCCAGCTGATCTTATGTCCGTCCTGTCCCCTAGACCGCTCCTTTGTCGTACCCTGGCCAGGTTCCTGCTGACCTGCTGCCTGGTGAGTTCCATCGCGGACGCGGCGGCATCGAACGCGCGTCCCGAACCCGGGCTTGCCGATCCGGCCGGTCCGGCCATGCCGGCCATGCAGACCGCATCGCTGGATGCCCTGCTGGCGGAAGGCATATCCCTCTTCGATCAGCGGAAATTCGAGGAAGCGAAAACGATCTTCGAGAAGGCGGTCCGCCTCAAGTCCAGGTCCGGGGAAGCCCGGTACTGGCTGGGCGTCAGCCATTATGAACTCGGGGAATACCGGGAAGCGGCGAAACAACTGCGAATCGCCGTACGGCACGACCGGAAGAACCCGGATGCGCACCTCGCCCTGGGCCGGACATACATGCGCATGAAGAACCGCATGGTCGACGCGCGAAAGAGCCTCAAGCAGGCCCTCCGGTACGATCCGGAACACTCCGAAGTGCACTACTACCTGGGCGTCTCGTACATGGCGCAGAGCGAGAGAGATCCCGCGGCTCCGCTCTACGTGATGCAGGCCCGAAAATCCTTCGGCAGGGCGGCGGCGGCGAATCCCCTGCACCCGGATGCCTTCTACCGACTGGGGCTGTCCTACGAAAACCCCTCTCGCGATTACCAAAGGGCACTGGCCCTCTTCTACCGGCAGTTGATGGTAAAACCGGATCACCGGGATGCGCTCTACCACCTGGAGCGATGCAGTTACATGCTCAAAAGGTTCGAGGAAGGCATCGACCTTCTGACGCAGGTGGTCGAAGTCCACGGGAACGCCGTACCGGACTACGTGCATACGTTGATCAACAAGCTAAGGGCTACGTCGCTGCAGTCCCAGAGCCGTTACGCCGAAGCGGACCAGGCCTACGAAGCATTCCTGGCCGGCGCGGCGCCGGAGGAACGCGTGCACTACATGGATTTGGCCTACGTGACATCCGAAGACGAATTCCGGCAGTACCTGGCGCTGGAAACGGAAGACGCGAAAGCGGAGTTCAGACGCAGGTTCTGGGCGACGCGCGATCCGAAGCCGGCCACCGCCGTGAACGAGCGGCTCGTGGAACACTATCGGCGGGTCATGCACGCGCGGGAGCATTTCTCCCGGGGCCAGCAACCATGGGATCGCCGCGGCGGGATCTACATACGATACGGCGAACCGGACGATCTGCAGCATTTCATTATGCAGACCGGCGAGAACGCCATGAAGAACTACCAGCCGACCGGCGACGCCCGTATCGATGCGATCCGGGAGCGCAACTTCATATTGCGGTACCGCCTGAAGGTCGATAACTCCGGCACGACGTGGAGCGACCCGTCAACGCGCGGCACCCGCGATCCCGATGCGGGGGACTATCTGCCCGAGTTGGAAGCACTCCAGGATGCCTACTCAAATACCCTTTTGTCTGCGGTAACGGGAAAGGAAGCCGCCAACACAGCCTCCTTTCCGGCCATCTCCGACAAGGCACAATCACTGGGCTTCCTCGCCGAAAGCTGGGTATACCTCGAGCACGACCTGGAGCTGTTCTTCGTCGACCAGGTCGGGGTCGGCAAATTTGACTATCCATTGCAGGTGCACGAGACGAACATCGCCGAATCCGTCGTCCAGGACAAGTATCATCCCAGGCGTATCGTGGCCGCGCTGATGGAGAAGACTCCAGAGTCCTACGAGTTCGACTACGGCGGCGGACTGCTTCGGTTCATGTACGACATCGTGTCCTACAAGGGTAAGGACGGCCTGGCCGAAGTGGAAACCGCTTACATGGTCCCGGCCGAACAACTGGAAACGGTGAAGGACGGGCAGGGATTGCACACCTGGCTGGATGGTCACATGGTGTTTCATGATGACGACTACAACCGTGTAGCCCAGACATCCAGGCGTATCGGTCCCATCGACCGGCCACTCGTATCGGTATCAGGGAGCGAACCGGGTATCGAACTTCATATGGGCATGATGGAGATGGAAGCGCCGCCCGGCAGCTTCCACGCTGCCATAGAGGTTCAGGACGAGACCACCCGGCGCATCGGCATTTACGAACAGGACTATGCCGTGCCCGATTACGCCGGAGACGCTTTGGTGTTGAGCGATATCAAGCTGGCCGTGTCCATTGCGCCGGCCGATTCAACCCACAGTTCCTTCGTACGCAACGGACTTGAAATCGTACCCAATCCGGCACGTATGTACCAGCGCACCGACCCCGTTCACTTCTACTACGAGATCTACAACCTCGTCCTGGACGAATCCGGTCGATCCTCGTACCAGGTGGAACTGGAAGTGAAGGACATGGACCGGCCGAGGAACCTCTTCTGGCGTGTGCTGAAGGGCATTGACCGGCTGATACGGCGTACGGACAGCGAACAGTCCGTGCTCATGGTATTCGAAAACGAAGGAAATCGTTCGGACGAGTACAGTTACACTTCCATCGATACCGGGAACACACCCACCGGCGCCTACGAGATGACGGTTCGCGTCACCGACCTGCATTCCGGAGAAACCGCCACGCGGCAGAAAGTCTTCGTCGTGACCAATGACCGGGTCGCGGAATTCAGGCCAGACACGGATTAACTTCCCGCTTACGCCCGCGCTGAAGGACGGCGCAACATGTCGAACCTGAGCATACTACCCGCACTTGCAGTCCTGCTGTTGCACTTCAGCTGGCCGCCGCCCGCCGCCGCCCAGGAAGCGGAACCCGCCGCCCAGGAAGCGGAGTCCCTCCTGGACCAGGCCAGGGCGATGTACGACCAGGGCGAATACCGGAGGGCGGAATCCGCGCTGAGAAGTCTGCTCGAACGGCAGCCCGGTTCGCCTGCGGCCTTCCTGTGGCTGAGTCGCGCGCTGGACCGGCAGGGAAGGTATGACGAGGCCGAGCGCGCCGCAAAGGAAGCGCTGAAGACTGACAGCGCATCCCCGGCAACTCTCATACAACTGGCACGGGTCTACATCCTCAAAGACAAGAAAAAGGACGCGCGGGAGGTCCTGGACGAGGCCGAGAAACTGGCGCCGGACACCGCGGACATTTACTACTACCGTGGCCGCACGTACGGGAAGATCCGGATGGCGCTGTTCAGGCCCCGTGCGGCCGAAAGGGAATACAAGATCCAGGACGCGTCCTACAGGCGCGCCATCGCGTTGGACCCGAGACATCCCGATGCCTTCTTTCAACTGGGATACGTCATCGAGGAGATCCAGGACGATCCGGAATCCGCGATGGACTGGTACTTCAAGCAGGCAACCGTTAATCCGGCGCACGACGATGCGATTAATCGCCTGGCCTCGTGCTCCATTGAATCAGGGGAGTACCAGAAGGGATACGCACAGCTGCAGCAGATCGCCGCGGCACAGGATTCGGCGGTCATTCCCCTGATCGACGGACTGGCGGCACAACTCGAAGCGTTCCATTACCATTCCATGGACCAGCACGAACGCGCATACCGGGCCATGAGGCGATACGTCGCGGTCCTGTCGGAAATCAACCCGGATCGAGTCGCTCTGTACAAGGATCTCACCATCGTAGCCTCCTCGAAGGAAGCCGATGCGTTTCTCGAAGCAACGGAAGAGGAAAGGATGGCGTTGTGGCGAACTTACTGGACGGCCCGAGACCCCGATCCCACGACGCGGATCAACGAACGGCTGGTGGAACATTACCGGCGTTTGATCTTCTCCATGCTGCATTTTTCAACGGGCAAGGACCCTTGGGACCGCCGCGGCGAGATCTATGTCCGGTACGGTCATCCGGACGACCGTCAGCAGTTCATCCTGAAATCCGGGGAGGACGTGGTCAACGCGATTTTCCCGACGGGGCTTCGGGCCGTGGACATGATCCGCGAGACCAGCCGGCAGCGATTCGATATGCAAGTCAGCACCGGAGCGCCGATCCAGGATTTCGGCGAATTCAGCGCACGGGCCGGGCGCGTGACAAAATCGGTCGCATTCCCAACGGAAAGTTGGGTCTACGTCCCCTTCGGTCTGGAGATCTTCTTTACGGATCAGAGGAACTCGAAGGTGTTCGACTACCCGCTTGAGGTGATTGATCTTCCCGGCCAGTCGACCAACTTCGGCACGACGGACCGACTCGCGTACAGCTTCTTGAATACGCCAAGGAAACAGGCCGAAGAACTCATCCGGAAAGTACCCGAAGCCCACCGGCACGACTACGGCGGAGAGCCGCTCTCGTTCGTTTACCAGTTGGCCTCTTTCAAGGGCGCCGGCGACCGGGCCGACGTGGAAGTGGCCTACAGCCTTCCCGCGGCCCAACTGGGCAACGTGGAAGACGGGCTCGGGGAAAGGACCTGGCTGTCCGGCCGAATCGCCCTTCAGGACATGGACTTCAACTACGTACAGGCTATGCCCTTCAGGATGGGACCGCTTCGCCGTCCCGCATCTGAGCACGACAATCTGCAGCTTTCTACGGGCGCTTTCCGCTTCAGTGCGCGGCCCGGGGCGTACCGGTCCGCGGTTTCCCTGCGGGATTCGCTGTCGCAGAAGTACGGGATCTTTACCGCGCCGCTCCAGATTTCGGATTACAGTGCGGACCGGATACAGCTGAGCGATGTAAAGCTCGCCGCATCCATCGTGCCCACCGACGCGGCAGGACTGCTCGTCCGCAACGGCCTGTTCATCACGCCCCACCCCGCACGCCTCTATTCCAGTGCGACGCCGGTGTTCATCTACTACGAGATCTACAACCTGGAGCGGGATGCCGAAGGCCGGACGGGCTTCCGTACGGAGCTGGAGATAGCCGCCAGGGAACCCCAGCGCAATGTCGTCCTCAGATTCCTCACCGCCCTGGGACGCATGGTCAGCCAACGGTCCGACGACCAGACGGCCTATGTGACCTTCGAAGACAGCGGCACGTCGCCGGACGATTTCAAATACACCTCGATCGAAACGGCGGACCTGGATCCCGGGACCTATACCATGACGCTGACCGTCACGGATCTCCATACCGGACAGCAGGACACGAAGACGGTCGATTTCATCGTGGTGCAGGGCTAGGGGCTACAACCCCGGTTTCTCCGCGTCTTCAGCGGGCGGCAACCATATTCCATGAAAATCCACCTTGACATGCTCGATTATCATGGTATATTCATCGTATGGTACCCCGACCCGACCTCTTGACGTCGATCTCGACAGCCCTCTCGCGCAGTCCCGTCGCCCTGCTTCTGGGGCCTCGGCAGTGCGGAAAAACGACCCTGGCCCGGCAACTGGTGCCATATGACCACCTGAACTACTTCGACCTCGAAGACCCGGCAAGTCTGGCGAGGCTGGATGAGCCTATGACGGCGCTCGATCCGCTCGAGGGTCTCGTGGTCATCGACGAGATACAACGTCGGCAAGAGTTGTTCCCAATTCTGCGCGTACTGGTCGACCGTACGCCATCGCCAGCACGGTTCCTGATCCTGGGCAGCGCTTCTTCGGACCTGATGCGTCACGCGTCGGAATCGCTGGCCGGTCGCGTGGAACGCATCACGATGCGGGGATTCAGCTTATCCGAGGTAGAAGTCGCCCACCAGCGGAAGCACTGGCTGCGCGGGGGATTTCCGAGGTCGTACCTCGCCGCGACGGAGGTGGATAGCGCCGTTTGGCGCAGGGAATTCATGCAAACGGTGGTCGAAAGAGACGTGCCGCAACTCGGTCTGCGTCTGCCGGCCGCCACGCTGTTTCGGTTCTGGACCATGCTGGCCCACTATCATGGCCAGGTATGGAACGCGGCCGAATCGGCAAGGTCACTCGGTGTCGCCGAAACCACGACCCGCCGCTATCTCGACGTGCTTGAAGGACTGTTCATGGTCAGGCGGCTGAATCCATGGTTCGCCAACCTGAAGAAGCGGCAGGTCAGGTCGCCCAGAATATACGTCCGGGACAGCGGTCTGCTTCATGCGCTTCTGGGCATACGATCGGAAAGGGACCTGATGTCGCATCCGAAGTCCGGGGCTTCGTGGGAAGGGTACGTCGTCGAGGAGGTTCTGTCTGCCTTCAAGCCTGATGAGGCCTGTTTCTGGGCGACCCACAATGGCGCCGAACTGGACCTTTATCTGATCAGGGACGGCCTGAGGATCGGCGTGGAGTGCAAACGGCAGGACGCGCCGCGCGTGACCCGTTCCATGCGTGTTGCACTGGAGGATCTGGCCCTGGATCATCTGTACGTCGTCTATCCCGGTTGCAAGACCTATGCAATCGGAAGGGACATAACCGTAACGCCCCTTTCACATATCAAAGGCTCCGGGCTCTTCACACCTACAACCCCGGCTTCTCCGCATCCTCCGCGGGCGGCCCCTGGAGATTGACGTTCTCCCCGGTGGGCCACCGCACATTGTAGTGCGCGGAGCGGTCCCGCTTGTATCCGGCGTGCCAGTAGTTGCTGGCCGCCAGCCATTCCAGCAGGTCTTCCTTCATCTTCGCCTTGATCCCCGCATAAGCATCGTCGTCCCACCTGTTCCACAGTTCGCCGGGATCGGCTTCCAGGTCGTACAGCTCGCCCTCCTCCTGGCCGATGTAATATACCATCTTGTGGACCGGGCTGCGCATCATGATCTGGTAGTTGTCCTCGCAGAAGACGTAGTCACGCGGAACGACCTCTCCATCCGGGTCGGCGTAGGGCAGGAGAGAGCGCCCTTCCAGGTAGGTGGGGACCGGCACGCCGGCCGCCTCGAGGATGGTGGGACCCAGGTCCATGAGGGAGACCAGGTCGCTTACGTGGTCGCCCCGGCGCCGGCGGTCCGGGTAGCGGATGATGAGCGGAATATGGGTGATGGTGTCGTACATCAGCCACTTGTAGGCCAGGGCGTGGTCGCCCAGGTTCTCGCCGTGGTCCGAGCAGAAGATGACCAGGGTGTTTTCCAGGTAGCCCCGTTCCTCCAGGGCGACCAGGATCTCTCCCATCTTTTCGTCCACCGTGGTCACCTTGGCGTAGTAGTGCCGGCGCATGCGGTCGATGCGTTCGTCGTTGGCCAGGTACATGTTGATGCCGGATTCGTGACCGGCCGTGGAGAACATCTTCTTCAGCGCTTCCTGCTGGGGCGGCTTTTCCTCCAGTTCGTTATCCCTGGTTACCGTCATGGGTATCTCGACATCGTCGTACAGGCTCAGGTGACGAGGGAGCGGATCCCAGGGCTCGTGGGGACCCGTAAATCCGATTTCGAGGAAGAAGGGCTTGTCGCCGCGGTGGCTGCGGATCCAGTTGAGCGCCGAGTTTCCGATGAAGACGTCGCTGTGGAAGCGCTCCTCCTCGTGCCAGGGCACGCCCTGCAGTCTGGTCCACCAGTCGGGGTCGGTCAGGTGACGGTCGTTGGGCCGCTCCACGCCGTGGAAGGTCATGTACCGGCCCCAGTCGTCGTCCGCGCCGCCGCCGGCCAGGCTCATCCCGGTTGGATTCTCGACGACGACCCGCTCGTGGAACCCGCCGGGGATGTCCCGGGGCATGAAATGCATCTTGCCGATGCTGGCGCACCAGTAGCCGTTTTCCGCCAGGTCCTGCACCCAGTTGCGGTGGAGGCCCCAGGGCTGGAAACTGTAGACGCCCGTGTTGTGGGGGTACATGCCGGTGAATACGGCGGCCCGCGAGGCCACGCAGGTGGCGCCCGGACAGTAGGCCTGCCGGAAGGAAACCCCTTCGGCGACCAGCCGGTCGTGGGCCGGGGTGACCATGTGGGGATGGTCCCAGCCGCGGATCGTGTCGATGCGCTGCTGGTCCGTCATGATGAGGATGATGTTGGGGCGGTCCGGACCAGGAGGGCTAGTCGAGCCAGACGGGCTATTCGAGCCAGACGGGCGGTCCGGACCAGGCGGGCCAGGAGGGTTAGGCAACGCGGTCCTCCATCGCGCCGTCGCCGTCCTCTTCGGACCGGGGATGCAGCCGGGTCACCTCCGCCTTGATGATGCGTTGCCCTTCGACTTCGCGCACCACGATCCGGGCGTTCGGGAACGGCACATCCTCTCCGGGTTCGGGCACCCGGCCGAGTTCATTGAAGATCAGGCCGCCAACGGTTTCGAACCCGTCGGGCGTGATATCGAGGTCCAGGATGTCATTCAGCGTATCGATATTAAGCCGGGCGTGGACGATGTACGAGCCGCCGGGCGTCGCTTCGTACATGGGATCCTCGTCGTCGTACTCGTCCTGTATCTCGCCGACGATCTCTTCGAGCAGGTCCTCCAGGGTCACCAGTCCCGCGGTGGTCCCGTGTTCATCCACGACGATGGCCAGGTGGATCTTCTCCTGCTGGAACTCTTTCAGCAGCTCGGCGGCTTTCTTGGTCTCCGGTACGACATAGGGCGGGCGAAGCAGTCCGTCCAGGTCCTTCTCCTCATCCGGGTCTTCGCTCAGCTGGAGCAGGTCCTTGGCATAGACGACGCCTACGATATCGTCGACGGAATCGCCGTAGATCGGAATCCGGGAATGTCCCATCTCGCGGATGAGCTCCAGCAGTTCGGGAATGGGCCTGGATCGCTCGGCGCACACCATGTCCACTCTCGGGACCATCACTTCGCGCACGTTGGTGTCGTGCATTTCAATGATGCTGCTGATCATCTCCTTGTCGTCGGGTTTCAGTTCGTGGGTTTCTTCCAGTTCGAGCACCCGGTGCAGTTCGTCGTCGAGCCAGTATGGATTGCGTCCGCTGCTGAAGAGCCCAGCGCGCGCCATGCGCCGGTTGACGAGCAACAGCGGCGTGATCAGCGGCCAGAACAGCCAGTAGCTGATGAGCACGAGCACGGCGGAGACGCGGACGGTCAGGTCGGAGTAGTGCGACACGAGCAACCTGGGCAGCCATTCGATAAGCACCAGCAGGAGCCCGATGGCGAACAGTCCGGAAAGGGTCAGGGTCAGGGTCGAACCGAACCAGTCGGTGAGCGGCGGGGTAAGGAACAGCGCCACCACGGAGATCACGACGCCGGCCGTGGTGATGATCTTCCCGATCAGCAGGGTGGTGAAGAGGCGCTCCTGGTTGTCCAGCCACCGGGTAACGCGGCTGGACTGTCCGCCCTCGTGGGCGGCCTTGAGTTCCTGGAGCGTGGTTTTGGGCAGGCTGGAAAACGCGGATTCCGCTCCGGTCAGGAGCATGGCGTAGAGGGTGCATCCAATGAGGACTAGCCACTCGACCAATAGGGGAATGTCGTCATCCAAAACTTTTTTCTCCCACTTTACCTTCCGGAATCCCGTGGTCAGCCTGGCCAGCCTGGTCAGCCTGGCCAGCCTGGTCAGCCCGTGCGGTCACGTCGGCCTGGTCGATCTGGCCTGCCGCATTCGCCGAATAGACCTGTTCCTTTTCCCGCATCACTTTGCGCTGTGAAGCGGTGTGGTGGTCATATCCCAGCAGGTGCAGGCACCCATGGACCACGAGCCGGTGCAACTCGTCGTCCATGGACACGTGATGACGGGCGGCCTGATCCCGGGCCCGGTCGACGGATACGTATACGTCGCCCAGGATTTCCCCTTCGGATCCGGGATCGTCTTCCATTCCGAACGACAGCACGTCCGTCGCGCGATCCAGATGGCGGTACTTGTGATTCAACTTCCGGATATAGGGGTCATCGACCAGCACCACGGTCACGGCCGCATGGTCCCGGCCTTCGCCCCGGAGTACCCGGCAGACTGCGGTCCATAGCGCCTCGCGCGGGATGTCCGGCGCGGGCAGGACGGTCTCGATCTCGATATTCAAGTGTCGACGCGGGTGGAATTACGGGTTTTCATGGCGTTCATAGGCCTTGATGATGTCCTGGACGAGCCGGTGCCGGACCACGTCCGTCTCCGTCAGGTACACGAAGGAGATCCCGCGGATGTCCGCGAGCACATCCTGCACGTGCACCAGTCCGGAAACCTTCTCCTCGGGCAAGTCGATCTGGGTGATGTCCCCCGTGATGATCGCCTTGGAGTTCGCGCCCAGGCGGGTCAGGAACATCTTCATCTGCGCGGTCGTCGTGTTCTGGGCCTCGTCGAGTATGACGAAGGCGTTGTTCAGCGTACGGCCGCGCATGTACGCCATGGCGATGATTTCAATGGTCCCGTCCTCGATGAGCCGCCCGGCCTTGTGGTTCGGGATCATGTCGTGCAGCGCGTCGTAGAGCGGCTTCAGGTACGGGTCCACTTTTTCCCGCGGATCGCCGGGCAGAAAGCCGAGACTCTCTCCCGCTTCAACGGCCGGCCGCGCCAGCACGATCCGGTCGACTTCACCGTGGCGGAGGGCCGAGATGGCCATGGCGACGGCCAGGTAGGTCTTCCCCGTGCCGGCAGGTCCGATGGAGAAGACGATATCGCACTTGCGGACCTGATCCACGTAATTCTGCTGATTGGGACTCCGAGCCCGGATCCGTTCCCGCCGGGAGAGCACGTCGATGGACTCGCCGTAACCCGATCCCTGGTCTTCGCCGCTTTTCGTCCCGGTTCGCGTTGCCCGGATGATGTCATCCACTTCCTTCGCCCGGCCCTGCTGGACGGACTTGATCATTTCGCGCAGCACACGGGTGATCTGCCTTACCTCTTCCGCCTTGCCCGTGATCACGACCTCTTCGCCCCGGGCGGTGATTTTGGCGTCGAATTCGCTTTCGATGGCGCGCAGCCTGGAGTCAAACTGGCCGTAGAGCGCGAGGGGATCGATGCCCTTGGCCGACAGGCGTTGCGTAACCGTGTTTTTCAATGATGGCATATAGTGGAAGGTCGATGCTTGTACGGTGCGATTCGCCGACCTGTTCCGATTGTCCGGACAGGCCACGCTTTCGCCACGTTTCCCGTAAGTAAAATCTAAGGCTAAAGCCGGTCCGTGTCAAGCGTATTCCGAATGCTGCCTACGCGGCCGCATGGGCCGGGGTCAGCCGGAATGCACTACGATCCCAAGGTCGGCGAGCAATGCGTCGAAATCCCTCATGATCCGGTGTATGCCGCGCTGGACTTCCGCGGCGGACGTCCTGATGCGATCCGCCGTCTGCCCGTCGATCAGTCCGTCGTCGCTGGCCTGCTTCAACTCGTCCTCATCCAGCACGCGGCAGCCGCCGTCCGGGAAGAACCACAGGTCCAGCAACTGGTCGTCGTATTCCACGCGGTCCGGTCCGATCCGCACCCGGTCGCACAGGTGCACGTAATGTCCGACGAGGCGGCCGCCGGATCCGATCATTTTCCAGAGAATGTACGGAAGCCCCACCTCGTAGTACGCCAGGGTCAGCGTGCCGGCAGGGATCCGGATGTCGCCCTGGCTGTACGGCCGGTCGGACCGGTAGGAGATGACCATGCGGCTGCCGCCGTGGTGCAGCAGGCCGCACTGGAAGGACTGATCGGGCTTGCCCGGGTTGTGCTTGATTTCCGTAATGGTGGCGGCCATGGAAGGGCTACGCGATCCGAGAAGAGCTATGTGATCCGTTCGAGGACGTCCCGGATCTCCGTGACGAGGGGACCGTTTCCGTTCTGCCGGTACCAGGTGCGGATACGCGGGTAAATCTCATCCATGGGGATCCTGCCCTTGTTGTCCCGCATGATCGCCTGGCACGCCTCGGGCCGCGGTCCCCACCGGGCCAGTTCGTTCCGGCCGGCGTCCATGAAGACCAGGTAGGGAATGGCCTTCGAGCCGTCGGTGAGATACCGGTCCATGATGTCCGGGTTCTCGTCCCGGCGGAAGATGCGGTAAGAAACGGATGGACTGGCCTCCAGCATGCGGACGATGGGCGGGAGGCTCTGCACCACGTCGCCGCACCAGTCCTCCGCGAGGATCAGCACCTTCAGGGGCGTTCCGATGGCGGCGAAGAAGCTGGCGTCCTCCCCTTCCAGATTGAACTTGTCGTAATTATCATGGAATCGCTCGAGATTCTTCTCGCTGTTCCCCATGTAGTCGTCCCACAGGAATCCCGATTCGAATCGTTTTTCGGAAACTACGGACATGGTGTCTCCAGGCTGTTTCGAGGTTGATTTAGACGGGTTGACGGGATGGGTTGATCGGCCCGGGACGGGTTGACAAATCGGTCAGGTGAACCACTCGGTCCGTTCGGCGGCCGGCACTCTCTTCTGGGCGGGAACCTGCGCGGGATAGCCGGTGTAGAGGAATCCTACGATCTCTTCTTCCCTGTCGTTGATTTTAAGCAGTTCCAGCGTATCGGGATCCCGGATCAGCCCTCCCGTGCTCCACTGCATGCCGATGCCTTCTTCCCAGGCGGCCAGGGCGATATTGTGTATGGCGCAGCAGGTGGCCGCGTAATCCTCCCGCGCTCGGAAGGCGTCCGCGTCCTTCCTGCAGACCACGCCGATGATCACGGGCTTGGACATGATCTTGGCATAGCCCTTCTCCGTCGCCTTCCGCAGGATGCCGGAATCGTCCGATTTCGTCTTTTCCCGCTGGATCCTGCAGTAGATTTTCGCCAGGGTTTCCTTGGTCTTCCCGGTGACGACCAGGAAGCGCCACGGTTCCGTCAGCTTGTGGTTCGGCGCCCAAACGGCGGTTTCGAGCACGCGGGCGATCACTTCCCGGGGGACCGGTTCCGGCTTGAATTCGTAAATCGACCTTCTGTTCCGGATCGTATCGAGTATGGACATTTGATTGAAGTCGACCGTTGCCTCTAAGGCGTAAGCTATTCCCGGACGGACTCATCCACCTGGATCGGCTTCACCTGGATCAACTCCACCTGGATCAGCTCGTCGTCCCGCGATGCGCTGGTCAGCCTGGACTGCCCGGTCTGTCCGGTCAGCCCGGTCAGCCCGGTCAGCACCGAGCCGCCGTGAGCGCAGCTTCCGCATCCCTTCCGGTCCCGGGAGGTGAACTGCCGGGTGAAGGTGCGCAAGACAGACGCGGCCGCGACCCCCACGACTATGGCGACGATCAGAGTTTGAAGGTCCATGATAGCAAGATAATGGCGGACGGGTTAAAAGCCAAGCGGTCCGGCGGCTGCCAAGTGGTCCGACAGCTACCAGGCGGTCCGACAGCTACCAGGCGGTCCGACGGCTGCTAGACAGTCCGACGACGCTTATCCGAATCCCAGGAGCCGTCCCCCCTGGTAAACGACGAAGGATCCCACATAGGCCAGGGCCGTCATGTACAGGACCATGACGATGGGCCATTTCCAGCCGTTGGTCTCCCGCTTCACTATGGCGACCGTGGCCATGCACTGGCAAGCCAGGGCGAAGAAGACCATGAGCGCGACCGCCACCAGTGGCGTATACAACCGCTCGCCCGTCTCCGGGTCCACATCGTCCTGAAGCGATGACCGGAGATCTACCGAGGTCTCGTCGGCCTCCTCCACATTGTAGATCGTGGCCATGGTGCTCACCAGCACTTCCCGGGCGACGAAGGAGGTGATCAGGCCGATGCCCACCTTCCAGTCGAACCCGAGCGGCTCGATGGCCGGTTCGATCAACTGGCCGAGCTGTCCGGCGTAGCTCTGCTGTATGCGCGATCGAGACGACATGGCTTCATAGTCGTCGGGCTGCGGGTACGAGGCGAGAAACCAGAGGACGACCGATATGGCAAGGATGATCTGGCCCGCTTCTGTAACGAAGACCTTCGCCCGTTCGTACATCTGCAGGAGCACCCACTTCAGGGACGGACGCCGGTAGGGCGGCAGTTCCATGACGAAACTCGTGGGAACGGCGTCCTTCATGAATAACCGCTTGAAGACCAGTGCGGCGCCGATGGCGACGACGATCCCGAATATGTACATGGAAAACAGCATGAGCCCCTGCAGCGTGAACACGCCCAGAATCGTCATGGACGGAAAGAACGCGCCGATCAGCAGGATGTAAACAGGCAGACGGGCGCTGCAGCTCATCAACGGCGCGATCATGATGGTGATGAGGCGGTCTTTCCAGTTCTTGATCGTACGGGTCGCCATGATGCCGGGAATCGCACAGGCAAATGACGAAAGCAGCGGCATGACCGAGTGGCCGGACAGGCCCATGCTCTTCATGAACCGGTCCATAATGAAGGCGACGCGGGCCATGTAGCCCGTGTCTTCGAGCAGCGCCAGGAAGAAGAAGAGGAAGAGGATCTGGGGGAGGAAGACCAGCACGGCGCCCACGCCGGCGATGACGCCATCCACGAGCAGGTCCCGCAGCATGCCGGCGGGCAGAAACTGGTAGACGAAGGCACCCAGGGCGGCGATCCCGTCCTCGATAAGCGTCATGGGCGCTTCGGCCCAGGAAAATATGGACTGGAAGACCAGCGCGAACACGGCCAGGACGATGACCGGACCGGCAATCCGGTGGGTGAAAGCGCGGTCCAGCCGGACACTCAGGCTGTCCTGGACATCCCGATCCTCCCGCACGACCCTGGAATAGAGATCGTCGATCTGGTCATACCGCAGGATGGTCTCCAGCATGCGCCACGGGACCTGCATTTCGTCCAGCCTGCCCCGCGTCTGCTCCACGATGCGTTTCAGGTCTTCCTTGCAAGAGGGATCCTGGCGGCCTTCCATCCACGTCTGCAGCGCCTGGTCGCTCGAGGTCACGCGCAGCGCTTCCGACGCCTGCGCCACCTCGTTCAGATTCGTATGTTCTCCGAACCACGCCGCCGCAGGGGCGAGCGCTTCGTCGAGCAAACCACCCAGCAGCCGCCTCCGCGGAAACCGTTCGGCGAAGGAAACCGCGTCCCTGGCTGACTCCGTCGAACCGTCCGTCCGTGCATCCCGATCCACCGGACCGATCTGGTCGAACATCATCCGTCTCAGTTCGTCTATGCCCTGTTGGCGGGAAGCGACCACGGGAACGATCGGGACCTGCAGTTGTTCGGAAAGCGCGTCCAGGTCGATGTGGATGCCGCTGCTGACGGCGTTGTCCATCATGTTCATGGCCACGGCGACGGGGATGCCGAGGTCGATGAGCTGGGTGACCAGGTAGAGGTTCCGGTTGAGGTTCGAAGCGTCCGCCACGACCACGATGAGGCGGATGTCCAGCTCCTCGTCCGCCTCCCCGATCAGCACCTCCCGGGCGATGGAGTCGTCGAGGGACTTCGGGGTAAGGCTGTACATCCCCGGCATGTCGTGCAGGCGAAGCGTGCCGCCGTCCGGACCCGTCACGGTGCCCGTTTTCTTCTCCACGGTCACGCCGGGATAGTTGCCCGTTTTCTGACGGAGCCCGGTCAACGAATTGAATACGGACGTCTTGCCGGTATTCGGGTTGCCGACGAGGAGTACATCGTACACGGATTCCCGTGCCGTGTATGTATTGGTTGTTTCGGCCATGTCACCGGTTGATTCTTGAATGGGATCGGGATCAAAACCGGGCCGGAAAACCGTCAAGCCCGGATCGAAACAATATAACTAAATACATCACATAAGGGAATAAAAAGCGAAGCGCATGGGATGTCCGGGCTGACCATACCTTGCCCCGCCTGGCCTTGCCCCGTCTGGCCTTGCCCCGCCTGGCCGCTCAATTCAGGTGGCTGTATCTGCACGGTGCAAAGGGGATGAGCTTGGCCGTGCGTTGCTGCCCTGATTCGACCGGTTGTTCGGGATTGTCGGAAAAAAGTCGCTGAAAACTTGTCATAGCCCGTCTGAGGACATGCACGAACATGCTGAAGGCGGGCAGGGGCATTTTAACGACAGTGTCGTCGAACGTCACGTCGATGTGTTTCGATGCCATGCTCTCCGGGCTTTGTTTCTGAATGTACTCGAAGGTCTGTACGACGCAGTCCAGGAGTTCGCGGAACTCGCCCGTCGACAGGGCGATGTTGATGCGCCGATAGATGACATGTATATGACCGGAGTGGCATCGGTAAACCCGGGTCAGGTTCTCTTCATCCTGTGCGAGCAAAGTGTGGTTCTTCATCGGATTCTCCTGGTATATCCTTCGTAGTGTATGCCCTGTCTTGCCGGGTTCTGTTGAACCTTCGTAATCGCCGCCATGCCAGCGAAAGCCCCGTCCAGACCAGGACCACGGCGCCGGCCGACGCCACGCCTGCGATGAGCTGGCCGAACCAACCGGCCGCTTCGCCCGTATGAATCCAGCGCAGCCATGTGCGGATCTGCCGTCCCATGTTCAGGCTGGTGAAGGGTACCCATTCGACTAATTCCGCATCGCTCGTAGATACGGTAAGGGTCGATCGGGTCAGCGGAATGCGATTGTCCATTTCAGATACGGTCAGTGTGGTGGTTACCGCGCCTTCTTTCTGCAGGTTCAGGGTGATGTACGCCCATTCTGGAACCTGCTTCCGCGCCGCATCCAGAAAGGACTCGGACGGCGCGAAAGGGGACGGCGCGGATTCCTCCTCCGGGTATTCCGGTTCCGCGGCGGCCTGTGAAGTCCGTTGCGGGGGTTCCGTTCCCGTGAGCGTGTAGACCAGGTTGCCGGCCCAACGATAGGATATGACCACGCCGCTCAGTGAGATCAGGAAGAGGGCGGGAAGGCACCAGATGCCGAAGGAATTGTGCCAGTTGAAATCCCTGGTCTTTCCCTTGACTTTGAAGTTTGGAAGGAAGACCGCCTTAAAAGCAGCGAAGGTCCACCTGCGGGGCCACCAGATGTAAAGTCCCGTGATGGTCAGGAAGAAGAACGCCAGGTTGCAGGCGCCCGTAACCGCGCGGGCGACTGCCCTGTTCTCGTCCTCCGCGGCGAACCAGCGGTGCCAGTACACAATCTCGCGCAGGAAATCGCGGACGGCGATGTTTCCTTCGCCCCGGACCTCCCCGTTATAAGGATCGACGAAGACGGTTTTCGCTCGGCCGAATCGCACGACGTACGCCTCGTCCGGATCGGGACGGATGGTGACGGAGGTGGGTTCCGTTACGGTTTCGACGTTCCGGACCGCCGACAGCACCGCATCGAGATCCATGCGCTCCGCGCCCGAATGGGGTGGGCGGACCGTGGAGTAATCCCGGTTGGCGAAGTCGACGATCTGGCTTTGGAAGGTGAGCAGCACGCCGGTGACGGACATGATCAGAATGACCACGCCGGCGACGACACCCGAGGAGAGATGGATCCAGAAAATGGTTTTGCGAAACATGTAAGCCCCACAGTGATCCGATGAATTTGACACCGAGCACCAGGGGGCATATATTCAATAATACAGGCCGGGATCGGATTGTACCCTAAACGCGTACGTATCCCCCTGGTCCAGGGACTATCGGGGAGAGCTGGCCAGCCGAACCGATAGTCCTTTTTTTGTAACCTTCAGTTCAGCCTCTTTCCACCATGACCGAACGGGCTTCCGAGCAACGAATAGACAGGTGGTAGCTCCGTACGCGAATCTCGATCGGGTCGCCCATGGGTGCACGTTTGATCAGTTCGACGGTTGTGCCGGGAAGCAGCCCCAGTTCCATCAGGTGAACTTCTTCCCCCGCCGTACCCTTGATCTGTCGGATCGTTCCTTTTTCACCGGGCTTCAGTTCATCCAGGCGAATCGTTTGCGCCGTTGTATTGGTAAAGAGTTCAGAGTGCATGGGTTATCTCGTGTCAGAGGGTCCTATGCTGGTACTTGCTACGGAACTGAAAGGTGTTTTTCGAATAGGCAGTGTCCCCTTTTTACGAAGATGGGTCACCTGGTGTACAAGGTAACCGGTTATCCATAGGAATGACGTAATGCAATGGACGACGATCCAGACGATGCGCCAGGATTCGCCGACCGACACCTGTATCAGGTATCCGGATACGACCATTGGCGCCATGGTCAGTATCAGACTTATTCCACTGCGCCGTCCGGTCGTCAGTCTGCGTCGATAGTGGTCGTAGATATGGTTTTTCCAGATCAGCCCGATGGCGAACACCGCGAACGGGGCGACCACGATATGGAGATATTGTACGCCGGGCTGCCACGGGTGGCTGACCACGGAATATGTATCCACGGGTTCCATCAGGTACCGCATGACGGCATAAATCACCCCGGTGACCCCGACGAGGATCGTCGAGATATGCACGAACCAGGCTTCGATTCTGTTCAACGTTCCAGTTGATCCTTGATAACATGATGAATCGCCAGCATGCGCCGTACCGCGTCGGTGGTGCTGCGCGTCGTTAAGGTTGCACCCAGTATGCCGCGTATTCCCCGGTTCACGGCGAGGTGGTCGTCCAATCGCTGACCCGGGAACAAACGATACCAGGCATCCGGCGGTATGTACTCGGGCGGTTCATTGAACACCAGCAGTTCCACGCGATGCACCCTGTCGTCCGGATCAATGGCCACCATAATCGTCTCATCCAGTGTCCGCACGATATGATTGTCGAAATACGCGACACCGGCGATACGGCCTTCCTTCAACGCCACGTAGGGGTAAATGATTGCACTGTTCAGTTCCACCCGTGCCATTCCGCCGGCATCGGTTGTCTGCTGCTTCGTCAGGTAAATCGTCCGCCGCTCTATTTCGCATTCCGGGAATGCCATTTCGAGCGCTTCGCCAACCGTAAGATAAACGTTGGCGGACGCAGTGGCCGGTATCGCTATCAGTGCTACAGCCGCAAGCAACCATGAGCCGAACCGAAATGCCGACTGCAAGTCCGGCCGTGACGATTCGCAATTAGCGGAAGGACAGGACGACATCCGATCCTCCTGAATCGATTCGGCCCCTGAATCCGGTTGTCGCGCGGGCGTTCAGACCATCATCTGTAGATTCCAGGACGAGTACTTCAATCCCTGTGTATTCCGCCGCCCAGTCCAGGGCTTTCTCCGGTCCGAGCACGTAAAGGCCGGTCGAAAGGCAGTCCGCCGCTAAGGCGTCATCGGCCCACACGGTCAGCGAACCGAAATCCGGCACGGGCATCCCGCTGTTCGGGTCAAGGATATGGCTATAGGTCCGATCGCCGATCACGAGACCTCTCTCGCTGTTCCCCGATGTGGCCAGTGCTCCCCGGTCGATGGTCAGTGTCAGGGCGACGCGTTGACGGTCCGAAGGATCCGCCACCTCGAAACGAACGGATTCGCCGGAACCGAAAAGGGCTACCTGTCCGCCCAGGTTGATCATGGCGACCGTCGCATCCGTCTCCTTCAGTTTTCGTACGGCGTCGTCCAGGCCGGCGCCTTTACCGAATCCACCTTCGTCAATGCGCAAGTCGGCATGCCGCCGAGCGGCGGTAGGCCCGTCCATTTCCAGCGCCTCCAACCCCGGCAAGTCCGCCGTCCGGTCGAGCAGCGCGCGGGTAGGTTTCTTCCCGCCGCTCCGCAGGCCCCATATCTCCGTGAGCTTCCCGATCCCGGGATCGAAAGCACCGCCGGTCGCGATCCACCACCGCCGGGCTTCGGTCAGATCCGCAGCCAGTTCGGGGGACAGGCTCACCGTCCGCCCCACCTCGGCTTCGTTCAATCGAGACAGTTCGGAATCGTTCGTCCAGGTCGACAGTCTCCGCTCCGCCTGATGCAGCACCGCCAGCGCTTTTTCGCTCGCATCAAGGGCCGTGGCCCGATCCCGAGCTTCGACCGAGATCACCAGCGTAGTACCCATCAGGGTCAGATGACGCTCGATGCGCACGGGGTCCGGCCGGTCTTCGGGCAGCAGGGTTAACCAGGGTATGAGTAACAGGCTGATGATCATGAGCTAGAAGACGTATCCGACCTGTAAGTTGAACTGATCGAGTCCCGAGTCCGCTTCGTTGGTGTTGTTCTTGTAATCTACCTTGAACACGATCCTGGGTTCGGGCTGATAGGCGGCGCCAAACGTTATGCTGCCCTTGTCGTTTACCGGGTTTGATGCGTAACCCGAAGGCACGGAGGTCTGCGTGTTCACGCGCTCGTATCGCAGGTACGGCATGAAGGACTGGCCGACGTAGCTGGAGCGGTGCAACAGGTCGTATCCGGCCTGGACGTAGAATCCATTCAACGATTCACCCACGGAACCGTTATCGGTATAGCCGAGTGCATCGTTCAACGCCGCCACGTCACCCAGTTTCGCGTAGGCGGCGAGGGCGCTCAGCCACAGTCCCGAATGGCGAATGTCGACATGGCCTTCGTAGATGCCCGTCGGGACCTTGACGTTGGTATTTTCCCGTGCCAGATCCTGGCCCGAGTTGCCATAGTAGAATGACCCGCCGAAGAGGAATCCGGGCTGCGGCGTGACGTCCACCCGTCCAACCAGCGCGAAATGGTCGCTTACCGCTCTGCCGCCTTTCTGCCGGCCGCCGCGCAGGCCACCCGACGAGAACTTGGAGCCTCTGAGCCCGTTGACGATGTAGGCCCTGTAGGAGAATTTGCCCGTGTCGCCGTAGATACCCATCCCGTTTTCCCGCCACGTACTGGGTATGATGGATTTCTCGACGTCCGGCCGGTTCGCGCCCATGTAGACCGTCGGTTCGTGCAGTTCGTTGACCAGTCCCATGGGAACGAGCAACAGGCCGAAGCGCATGTTGAAGGCGGGACTGTGGGTATATTCCAGGTGGATGAACTCGGCTGAGACGCTGCCGCCCACGCCCGTCGAGCCGTGTTCGAATTCGAATTCGGTGTTGAGGAGCCAATTGCTGTTGAATTTGTATCCGACGTACACGATGGCGCGCAACAGGTCGGTCACGTCCGCCTTGCCGCTCGAGCCGTCGTCTTTTTCGCCGGCGTAATTGAAATACACAGCCTCGCCGTAACCGCCGATGGACACGCCGCGTTCGGTCCGGTAGATCTTTGATGCAGCAGGTCCGAAGCCGAAGCGCATCTGATCGGCCTCCACCAGCGCTTCGCCCAGTCTCAATTGTTCAATCTCCTGGGCAAGCGCGTCGATACGCCGCTTGATTTCCTCGGATTCATCCTTCGTGTCGTCCTGCGCGAACGCCATGTAGGGAAGGATTATCAGGCCGATCACGGCGATCAGTATACGACAGTACATCTAATGGAGTCCTTTCGACTTATGCATTGACCCGTTCGAGCGGCCAATGTATATTATAGAGTAAGAGGGTCGCGTACGTCCGTACCGCCCTCAGGGACTGTAACACAAGTCCTGCCAGGGACTATCGCCGGGCTTGCCGGGCCATGTCGCGATAGTCCCTTTTCATTTACTGGCAGCACGCGTTCCGCCGCCAGGACACCGAATGCTTCCACTTCCCTCACGCCGACTCCGATCGGATGACCAGGCATTCGCCCACTTCCTCGCACACCGCGCAGGACTCGAAATCGCAGATCGACAGCACGTTGGCATCCCAGTAGGACTTCAGGAACGCCTTGCCGTCGGGGTCGTCCGACAGAAGGAACTGCAGGAAGAGCAGCAACCGTTCCCCCGTCTTCGTGCTGATCAGGTGCTCGATCTTGCACGCGTCGATTTCCGCCTGTTCCGCGTCGATATGCAGGACGCCCTTGAGAAAGGCGATAAGGATCTGGCGGTGTGACCATACCGACTGCGCCAGTCGGTTTCCATCGTCCGACAGCAGCAAAAACCGGTTCCTGTCCTCTTCAAGGTATCCCTTTTCCCGCAGCGACTTGATCATGATCGACGCGCTGCCGGGCGTGATATGCATCTCCCGGGCCACGTCCGAAACCCGCGCATATCCCTGTTCTTCGATCAACTGCTGAACTGTCATCAGGTAGTGCGCGCCACTGTGCGTGATCTCGTTGTGCTCGAATTCTCTCCAGACATCCATCTCACTGTCCGATTCGTTATGGCAACCATCGTGTTGCCAGCGCAATAAAAAGTTTGGCTTGTCAAATATGCCATCGAATAATAAAACCTTTCGTGGGACTGTCAAGAAAAAAGTGGACATTCCGCCAATTTATCAGTGGTCCCGCCCGGCCTCACCTGGTCGCCTGCTCACACCCAGGTCTCACCGGATCCCGCATGGCCGTGCCATATCGCCCCCGCGCACGCCTGCTTCCGCCCTCTCGGCCCGGCCTAGTCGCTCCCGGTCCCTCCTGGCTGCGACTGCCCGCCTTGTTCTGCCCTGTCCCGCCCTCTCACGCATGCACGCGCACGCCCGGGCGCGTGTACCTAAATGTGTTCCGTGGTTGTGTTTACGGTAAGGTTGGATATATTATGTATGTTAGGCGTTTTGTGCCCTTGACCATAAGCCCGGAACCTCGGCATGACGAATACGATACCCTTCGCGGAACTATCGGCGCATCTCAAGGGCAGCGATCTGCCGGATACGTTGATCAGGGATCATCTCGACCGGTTGGAGCCGGCCTACTTCGAGCGATACGAGCCCGGAGTGGTTCGGCGACACATCGAAATGATCAACGGGCTGGGTCCGGACAGCGCTGCGGAGATCGACGTGGAGCCCCTGGACGACTCCACGTGGCGGCTTACCGTCGTGGCTTTCGACAACCTGTCGGTAATCTCGATCCTTTCCGGCCTTATGGCGTCTAATGGACTGAGCATAAGGCGGGGTGACGTGTTCACCTACGCCGACGCGTCGCCTGCGGTTGAAGGGCGCAAGCGGTCATTGCGGCCGAGACGGCGCCGCCGCATACGTCCGGGTATGCCGGCCGCGCCGCCGGACATCACCTCGGCGTCGCTGAGGACGCAGCGGAAAATCGTGGATGTCTTCCGCGTGCGCGCGTCGTCGGAGGCACCTCCGGACTGGTCCGCCATTACGCGGGAGATCAAGGATGCCATGCACAGCCTGCGGATGAACAGCGCGGGGGCGCTGCAGCGAAGGATCAACGAGCGCGTCGTGGACTACCTTCGTCACGAGGAGGACGCGGGGCGTTCCTCCATGTTCCCGGTGCGCGTGGCGATCGACAACGACAACGGGACCGGGGCGACCCGCCTGGACATCACGGGCCAGGACACCCCTGCGTTCCTGTACGCCCTTTCGACCGCCCTGGCACTGCGCGACATCAACATCCGAAGGATCGATATCGCGGCCGCCGGGGTCGAGGTGCAGGACACGCTCGAGGTGACCGACCGGCGCGGCGGAAAGATAACCGATCCGAGGAAACTCCATGAACTGCGGTTCGTGATCACGCTCATCAAGCAGTTTACCCATCTGCTGACCCGGGCGCCGAATCCCGCCCAGGCCCTGGAACACTTCAACCATTTGATCGACCAGGTCCTGGCTAACGTACCGCCCGGACGGGCGATGGAGGAGATGTTCGACCAGCTGGAGAAACAGGAAGTGATCAGCGCGATGGCAACCCTCTTCGGCACGAGCGATTTCCTGTGGAAGGATTTTCTCAGGATGCAGTACAAGAACCTGTTCCCCGTGCTGCAGGACATCAAAGTGGTCGGTATCGTCAGGTCGCGGGAGCAGATGGAAGGAGAACTGGCCGCGCGGCTGTCGAAGGTCGGAAGTTACGCCCGCCGTAAAGAGTTGCTGAACCGGTACAAGGACAAGGAGATGCTCCGGATCAGCATGCGCCAGATCCTGGAGAAGAAGCAGGACATCCAGGCCTTCTCCCGCGAACTCACCACGCTGGCGGAGGTGGTTATCGAATCTGCGTACGACATCTGCGACCAGGAGCAGCGCCGGCAATACGGCGAGCCCACGCTGCCCTCCGGCGAGCCCTGTGTCTTCAGTATCTGCGCGCTGGGAAAGTGCGGCGGCCGGGAACTGGGCTGGGCCTCGGACATCGAACTGATGTTCGTCTACGCCGGACAGGGCAGTACGAGCGGATCCCACGTCGTGCTCAATTCGGAGTACTACGAGCGGCTCGTGCGCATGATCTGCAGCACCATCGAATCCCGGAGAGAAGGCCTGTTCGAGATCGACCTGCGGCTCCGGCCCTACGGCGAAAAAGGGGCCTTGGCCTCGTCCCTGGAGAAGTTCAACGCGTATTTCAACGAAAAGGGCGGCGCCCTGCCCTACGAGCGCCATGCACTGATCAAGCTGCGCGCCATCGGGGGCGATCCGCTCCTGGGTGGTAACGTCGAGGCCGCCCGCGACGCCTTTGTATACCACGAAGTCCCGGTCGACGGCAGGTCGTGGGCCCATCTTCGCGAGCGGCAGAACGACGAACTGGTCGAAACCGGCGCCATTAACGTCAAATACAGCTACGGCGGCCTGATCGACATCGAGTACTTCGTGCAGGACCTGCAGATCCTCTACGGCGCCCGGAACGACTCCGTCCGCGGACCGAACACGTTGGAGGCCATGGAAGCCCTCAACCGGGCCGGACTCCTTTCAGACGAAGAGCGCGGCATGCTGGACCGGGCATACCGGTTCCTCGTCCGGCTGATCAACGCCCTGCGCATGGTACGCGGCAACGCCCGGGACCTTGTCCTTCCGGATTGGCCTTCCCAGGAGTTTCTGTTCCTTGCCCGTCGCCTGGGATACGAGGAGGGAGACGGCGCGGGACCGGACGAGCAACTGCGGCGGGACATAGAACGGAACATGGAATGGGCGGCCAGGGCGCTGAGGACCCGTTTCGTCCACAAGCTGTTCGACTGACGGTTTCGGGTCGGCGGCTTCAGGCTGGAAACCTCTGGCCGGTGGTTCTCGACTGGCGGCTTCGGACTGGCGGCTTCGGACTTCACATTTCGGTATGGCACGATGAAACTACAGCTGAACATATGGACCATGGGACTGGGCCTGCTCGCCGCGTTGACGCTGGCAGCGAGCCTGGCCGTTCTCGTCCTGCTGGGTACCGGCTGGGGCAATGACCTGATCCGCCGCGCCGTGGTGCGGACCGTCCAGGAGCGGCTCAACGGACAGGTAACGATCGAAAGCGTCGAAACCGGTTTGCGGACGCACCTGGCGATGCAGGGCGTATCCTTGCGCCTGGCTGACGTCCAGGGTGGTATGGAAGTCGCGGGTGCGGACGAAATCAGGATAGACTTCAGCATCTGGGACGCCGCGGTGGGCGATGCACCCCTCTACAGCGTAGGGATAGACGGATTCCGCATGGCCTACATCGAAAACGCCGCCGGCAGCGGGGCGAATTCCCTGGATCTGCTGTTTGAAGGCCCGGCGCAGGACGGGGCATCGGCGCAGGACGGGGCATCGGCGCAGGACCGGCAGTCGGCGCAGGACGGGGAAGCGACCGTGGCATCGGATGAGGGAACGTCCGGCCTGCCCTTCGACCTGCGCGACCTGCGGATCCGGAACGGCACGTTCCGCTATTTCGATCCCGGGGATTCCACGGCGGTGAGCGCCGGGGAAGTCGGTTTCAGCGGCTCCGTGCTCCGGCCTTTCACGGTGGAAGGCGAGATCGACGCGGGGCACGTGGCTTACCGTATTGCGGGCTATGAAGACGCGGCAACGAATATGCGCGCGGACGTGTATTTCGAAGGGGACGACCTTACGGTGCACGACCTGACCATGGAATCCGCCCACGGCCCCCCGATCAGATACCACGTGACCGGCGAGATATCGACCGCGGACGAGAACCCGGCCACGCTGGATTTCGCCGCGAACGGACAAGTCGGCGCCATACTGCGGATCATCGGTTTCGAAAACACCATGCCGGGGATCTTCACCATGACCGGGTCGCTGCGCAACAGCCTGTCCGATCCGGCCATCGAGGCCAGGTTCACGTCGCCGGTGGTACGATCGGAGTACGGCGCCTTCGACCTGGCCGCATTGGATATGGCCTATGCGCGGGACGTGCTCACGGTCAACCGGTTTCGGGGCAGGCATGAGGCCGGATGGATATCGGGACGGGGCCGGCTCGATTTCAGTGGAGAATCTACCGGATACCGCCTGCAGCTGGAGTCGCCCGGGATCGCGCTCCCCGCCCTGCCGACGGTCCTCGTCGGCGACGAAAGCGAACTGGAGGGCGAGGTGGAATTGGCCTTCGAAATGGAAGGCGACGGCTTCGACGACGCGCCCCGCAGGGCCGATCTGAGCGCTTCTTCCGCCCTGGTGAGCATAAGCGGCCTGCCGTTGCGGGAGGTAACGGCGACGGCCGCGTACCGGCGCGGTTTGCTGCGGACCGACCTCCGGGAAGCGTCTTTCCAGGTTAACACCGAGGGACAACTCGGCACGGACGGGAACCTTCAGCTGACCGGTTCGGTCGACGTGCAAGACGTCGGAAAGCTGCCCCCGCCGCTGGATTTCGAAGAACTCCGCGGTTCGGGCGACCTGGATCTCTACCTGCTGGGCACGCTCCGGCGGCCGACCGTTCGGCTCGGTGGCTGGGTCAGCGATCTGGCCTATGGCGATGTCCTCCTCGGCGAAACGAAAGTCGAAGGTTTTCTGGACGAGCGACGCAACCTGAAGATCAATGCCGTACTGGACAGGCTGGAGCTCCGGGCGAGGACGAACCTGGCCGGCGACCGGGCTGTGTCCGGATACTTCAACGTGCATGACCTCAGACTTGGAGACTACCTCCAAAGCGAATCCTGGTGGGGGCTGGATGCCATCCTCCGCATGCAGGGGGAGATTTCCGGCACCATACAACAGCCGTCCGCAACGGGGAAGGGCACCGTCCGGAACCTGGCGATTCAAAACGAAGACCTGGGCGACACCGATCTGGAAATGACGATCGACACGGACCGCCTGGCGTTTATCCTGAACCGGGTGCCGGGTCCCACCGTGCGCGCGGAAGGATCCCTCGAACTGACCGGGCAGTACCCCTACGATCTGCGGGTCGATCTGCTGCAGACTTCGCTGTCTCCGCTGCTTTCCATTCTCTCCAAGAGACCGGTCGAAGGCGGCACCGGCACGTTCAGCGGGAGCGTACACGCCGTGGGACTGGCCGGGTATCCGGACCTGTCCACCATAACGGTCTCCCTTGATTCGCTGGATGTATTGATGAACGATCGGATACTGCATTCCGCGGCTCCCTCCACCGTGAAGCTGGAGAACCAGGTCATTACCGTGGACGAATTCAGACTGGCGGGCGATTTCGGGCGCGTAACGGTCGACGGTACGGCGAGTCTCGCCGCGGACGGACCGGTCGACCTTGAAACCGTCCTGGAAGGCGTGCAGCTGGAGTTCTTCTCGCCTTTCCTGGTGTCGGCCGGCACGTTCAGCGGCGCCATGGACGGCGTGATCTCCCTGGAGGGCACGCCGGAGGATCCCAGGATGAACAGCCAGCTGACCGTATCGAACGTGAGCTATACACTAGGAAACAGAACCAACCTGCTTGGCACGGTGGCCGCATCGGCGCTTTACGAAGACCGGTTGCTGCGGGTTCCCATGCTATCCGTGCAGAGTCCGGTGGGACGATCGGAGATCGATCTTGTCTATCCGGTCGATCTGCGATGGGCGACGGAGGTCCAACCGGAGTCGCTTCCGTCCGGCGAAAGATACACGGCGTCCATGGTCGTGAACAATCTGGCCGTGGCGCCCCTGCGGGAGTTCTTCGAGGTGGTTCCCGCCGATCTGGACGGGTACATCCGGGGCAGGATCGACGTGAACGGTTCGGTCCGGGACCGCAGCGACGTCGACGGAGTCATGGCGCTGGACTCGCTGAAACTGTTCGGTCTCCAGAACGAGCTGGTGAATACGGAACCCGTCAGGCTGCATTTCGACGGGGCCCACATCCATATGGAATCCATGTCCGCCACGTTTCGCCGCATCAACCAACCCGGTGACGAGCGGGGCCGGCTTTCGATGCACGGCCGCCTGGCGTACGTCGATGGCGGAACGGAGGCGGGCGCGTCCGATTTCGTCATCCTGGGTGAGCAGATCAGGATGGACGCCGTAATGGCACTGGCGAATCTCGACCTTCCCCTGGGCGGTAACGTGAATACCCGGATCGAAGTCACCGGTCCGGCCTCCGCCCGGGTCATAGACGCCCGCGTTTCCATGGATCAACCGAGATACAATCAAGCCTCCCTGGACAGCCTCGCCGCCCACATGGTGTATAGCGGCAGGGAAATCGCCATCCGGGACCTGAGGATTCGCAAAGGCGGCGATACCATAACCGCTCACGGCTCCATACCCTATGACCCGGCCCGTACTGAAAGGACCGGCGATGCGACCGGTGTGGAAGATATCGCCCTGACCGTCGAAGGAGACGACATCGACCTGTCTTTCCTGAGCGGCGTCGTGTACGATCTCGAACGCATCGAGGGGAAGGCCGACATCCGCCTGTCCATCGGAGGAACACCCGCTTCACCCCGGTCGGTCGGTCAGGTCACCGTTCGGGACGCGGCGTTGCGTTTCCGTGAGTTCGAACCGATGTTCCGGGCAGACGTGCTGCAGGTCGACGTCGATGGAGGCGCCTTCGCGCTAAAACCCACAGCGTTCCGCGCCGGGGACGGCACGGTCCAGGTTTCCGGCGACCTCTTGACAGACAACCTGTCCTTCGCCGAAATCGAAGCCTATGCCGGTTTCAACCAGGCTGAAGTGGAACGGCTCGGTTCGGCCATGCTTGTAATCGACGGATCGCTTGCGTGGACCGGCAACAGAGACCTTTCGCGGATTTACAATGTAGCCGATCCGATCGTCGTGACCGGCGTGGTCACGCATTCGCTGGATATAGGCGAACTGCTCCTCGACAACGCGATCATACGTCCGCAGGACACGCCGGACCCGTTCCTGGAAAGCATCGCGCTGGACGTCGCCGTGGACGTGACCGATCTGGCTGTCGAGAACAATATCGCCCAACTGACCGTCGAGGGCGGTGTGGCCCTCGGCAATACGGTGCAGAATCCCCTGTTGACCGGAAACGCCGTCGCCGAGGAAGACGGCGTGATCAGGTACCTGGGCGCAACCTTCGAACTGGAAACCGGACGGATCGACCTGACCAGGCGCGTACCTTTGGAGAGCTTCACCGCGTTGATCGAGTACCCGGTGGCGCAGCTCGACCCGGTCCTGAACATACAGGCCTGGGCGCCCCGCGTGCGCGACATTCACGATACCTATTACGAAGTGGAACTGCTCGCGTCCGGACCGGTGTCGACGGTGACGCCCCAGTTGCGTGCGGCGCCGCGCGACGACAACGCAACGGAGATTCTGGCTTCAGGTTCCCGGTCGCTTGCCGGCCCCGAGGTTATCTACGGTCCCGAGGTCGTCTCCCTGCTGACTTTCGGCACGGCCGGACTCACCAGCCTGGGCACGCCCGATGAATACGCCGGCATGAGAAACAGGGCCTTTTTGATGACCGGTGAAGCACTCGCAGAGGCTTTGCTGAATCTCGACGAAGTCCAGGTCGAGGGCGATCCTTTCTCGATGAACAGCGCCATTCAAGCCGGATCGCCGGTTCAACTTACCCTCAGCAAGCGGATCAACCGTCGCGCCCGGGTCAGCTTTACCCGACTGTTCCAATCTTCGGAATACTCGTTGCGGGTCGGTTACCAACTGACCGATTTCCTGTATATCGAGACGTTTTCCGATCAATCGGGCGAACTTCCCCAGAATGGAATCGACCTCCGGGTCAAATTCCGGTTTCGGTAAGCTGAGCGCCTTTGCATGTAAGGACGACAGGGGACCAAACGGTCAGGCATTTCACATGGTAAAGGGAATGAGGCTTCCTTCGAAGCCAACCGTTGCCGAATCGGGTCGTATCGGTTCATCCCGGACGCGGTATCCCGTAACGATCCGGACGCTGTTTCTCCTGGCGATCCTGTACGCTTTCCCCGCTGACGCCCAGCAGTCCCATATCGTCGATCGCATCGTCGTCGATGGCAACGCGTCCATCGCCGAGGACCGTATTCTCAGTCTGATCGAAACCAGGACGGACAGTTTTCTAAGGCCCAGATTCTGGCAACGCAGACGAATAAACAACGCCACCTGGCGGACCGACCTGTCGGCGATAGAGAGTTTCTACAGGAACAGCGGTTTCCTGGATGCAAGGGTCCGGCACGTTCGCGAAGAGATTGACACGGATCGAGTCGCGCTCAGGATCGTCATCGACGAAGGTCCGCGGTACACCGTGCGCGCGGTCAATCTGAACGGCTTCGGATATCTGTCCGAAGACGAGATCCGGCAGAACCTGATCACGCGGGAAGGCCAGGTATTCTTCCGACTCTCCGCCGCGACGGACAAACGCTACATCCAGCGTCTCGCCGATCGCCGGGCGCTGCTGGACGTGGTCGTGGACTCGAAATTCGTAGTGCACGAGGAGGACCATTCCGTTACCGTAAACTTCCGTGTTATCGAAGGGCATCCCGTCAGCGTGGGTGCGATACAGGTCCGGGGACTGCGGAAGACCCACAGAAACGTAGTGATCCGCGAACTGGAGATCCAACCGGGAGAACTCTACGACAACGCGAAGATATCGTTGAGCCAGACCCGGCTTTTCCAGACGGGCCTGTTCCGCAGCGTGCGCCTGTCTCCCCTGAGGAGCGACACCTCAGCCACGGTGCGGGACCTGGTGGTGGAGGTCACCGAACTGCCCGGGGGCGAGGTGAGCTTCGGCGCCGGGTACGCCACGGCCGAACGCTTCAGGGGCAGCTTCAGTGTCGCCTACCGAAATTTGCTGGGCCGGGGGATCACCATTGGCGCCAACGGTCAGATCAGTACGCTCTTCCAGCACGTCGAGTCGGGGGTCACGCAGCCGTGGTTGTTCCGGACCAGGACGACGGGCATCTTGCGCGCGTTCTTCCGTCGCGAGGACCGTATCAGCCATACCGAGCAGGAAGCGGGCGTGTCCGTGGCGGTCAACCGCGAACTCTCCCGCACCTACCGCAGTCAACTGACCTATACGCTGAAGAACATCGAGGTGTCTTCGCTCAGCGACGAACTGGCCGAACTCCTGCAAAGCGGCTCGGAAGTCGACAGCCTCCGGTCCAGGCGCGAAGGCAGTCTGACCGGGCTTGTGACGTACGACACGCGGGATGATATCCTGAACCCGAAGACGGGATTCTACAGTCAATTCCAGAGCAGCGTGGCCAGCCCCCTGCTCGGCAGTTCCTCGCTCAACCGGAACTCGATACTAACGGTGAGGGCCATAGCCCGTAAATACCTGTCCTTTCCCAACGCGCCGGATTTTTCCACTGCGGTCTCGTTCGCCTACGTGAGGGCGCTGAATGAAAACCGCGTACCTCTCGACAGCAGACTGTTCATCGGAGGCGACCGATCGGTGCGGGGGTTCGGCATAAACCGGATCGGCCAGCCCGACGGCGGACTGATCGCCATCAGCGCGCAGCATGAAGTCCAGATACCCTTCTCCCGGTTTGACCTGGCCGTATTCGCGGACTGGGGCGGGGTAGGGAAGACGGTGGGTTCTTTCGGTTTCGGAGATCTCCTGCTCGGTTACGGGGCGGGAGTCCGTGTGAATTCGCCAATCGGGCTGATTCGGGGCGACGTGGGCTTCCACAATCAAAGCAAGATCGACCCGCCCAATTCGAGGAAGTACGACCGGACCTTCTTCTACTTCGGTCTCGGACAGGCATTTTGATTTCGACCGGACGGCGCCTTACCGCGTACCTTCATTCACCCATAAACCTATTCACCCAATAAGCGACGCGATTTCAATCGCGATTTCAATCACGGATTCATGCCGGGATAGGGAGACATGTTCGCCAAATCGAGAATGCAGGCTTTCACATACTATAACGAGTTTGACCGCGCGGACCGATGGCGCGACGACTTCGCCGAGCTCAAGGCCGGCGGATTTCAATACGTCGTCTTCAGAGACGGATTCGACCTGAGAAACCAGCTGGCCTCGGAGGACCAGACGGACCGGGTGAAAGAAATGATCGGCGCAGCGGCGGACGCGGGCATCCGGTCCATCCTGCACATCGGCAACCCGAAGGCCCTGTACCTTTTGCCCGACACCCGGGCGTGGCGCCTCGACTATGTACGGCGCGTGTCGGAAGTGTTCGGGTCCTGCAAGGGATTGTACGCGCTGCAGCTGGAGGACGCGCCCACGGGCGGCAGCGAGTACCCGGAGGATCGCTGGCAACCGGTGATGGAGTCCGTCGAAGGCCGCCTGTTGACGATGGAAATGACCGAAGACGGATACCGGCATGGGCGCAGGATCTGGCAGATGGAACAGCATGCGCTGTTTACGGCGGAGGTGGTCCGGGCCGTGAAGAAGGTGAAATCGAACCTGAAGACGACGATGGCATTCCATCTCGACGCCCTCCTGCCCGCCGAAACGCTGGTCCACTTTCAACAGACAGCCCGCGCGCTGGACTTCGTCATCATCGATCCGGGATCCCCGCCGGTTCAGTACGCGACGGATTCCGGTCGACTGATCCGCTGGGCGGCGCGCGCGGCCGGGTCTCTAGCGGAGAAGGACGTCTGGATGGTCGTTGGTTCGCAGATGATGCGGGGCAGGTACCAGGCCACGCTGCGGGAGCTGCGGGAATGGACGGGTGCGGCCTGCGCGCCGGGGGTATCGGCCGTTGGCTGGCATAACTGGGACGATACCGCCTGGTGGGATGGCCGGGCCATACGAGGCAGAGCCCTGTCGGAATCGAATCCGGAGCAGTGGGCGGCGATTTCCGCACTGAGCCGATCGGTGACGGAGAAGGAACGTACGGATGCGCCTTCCACGGGATACCGATGCCTGCTTTCGTACGATTCCTTCGCGAGCCGCGTGCCGGCGCTGGACGTATGGACGCCCCATGCCATCCTCGAAGAGAGCACCGGGCAGGAAATCGGGTACGCGTCCGATCACCAGGTATCGGACGGAGACAAACTCTCCGGGTGTGAATGGCTCTGCTGCACGCCCTGTCCAGCGGTCAAAGACGCGGTCGTCGAACGGTTGATCCGCTACATGCGGGCAGGCGGATGGATCGTGGGTTCGGCCGACGACTTCAGCCTGGACGAGGGGATGCGTCCCGGCGACGCGCGGGCACGCCTGCTCGGCATACAAGCGGAGTCCGTCCTCAACGATCCGGACCGGATCCTGCTGACCGCCGGCTGGCCCGATCTGCCCGAAGGCGCCGCGCTCGACGCGCACCAGTGGCGGGTCCGACCGGCGGAAATCGAAGACGACGTGCGCATCATCGGACGGTGGGGCGATGGTACGGCCGCGGTGATCCTGAAGCCGCACAAGGACGGCGGCGCCCTGTACATGGGCACCGATCCCTATCGGTCGGCGGACAGAGACCCCAACGGCCACTGGCGTGGATTCCTGAAGGCCGTCCTGAACCGGGAAGTGCTCAAGCGCCTGTCGAAGGCATAGCAGCCAAGGACCTGGGCCGTTGCCAGCAGCCGAGGACCGGAACCGCGGCCGGGTCCGCAGCATACGCAGGAACGACCGGCGCCTACCGGAATGGTCGGCGCCTAACGGAACGACCGGCGCATACTGGAATGGCCGGCGCTTAACGGAACGACCGGCGTCTACCGGAATGGCCGGCGCCTACTCCAGATTGGCGTGGCGGGCGAACATGCTCTGCCCGGATTCATCGAGCCGCGCCATGAGCAGCATGACGCAGGCATCGAGCATTACCCCGAGGCTCTGTTCGAAGAGGGTGCCCATCGGCTGGCCCGACCGTTGTTCCTGTTCGCCGGTTTCTTTCGATGATTTCGGAGTGGGCGCGGGTATCACGACGACAACGCCCGCCCACCGGGCGGTCGGAGAGTCCGGGACGGCGGTGGCCGCCGCAACGCGCGCGCCGGCCTCGGCGGCTTTCCCCGCATAGTGGACCAGGCGGTCCGTCACGCCCGATCCCGATCCGATCAGCAGTAGATCGCCCGGCCGGATAGGTGGCGAGATCGTTTCGCCCACTACGTGGACCGGCAGACCGAGCTGCGCAAGCCGCATGGCGAAGCTGCGCATGACCAGCCCGGAACGTCCCGCGCCGGCAACGAAAACCCGCCGTGCCCCAGTGACTTCCCGTACCAGCGCTTCGACTTCATCGCATGAGATCTGGTTCAGCGTCCGCCGGAGTTCGTCCAGGATGGACTGGGCGATTACATCAAATGGGGGAGTGTTTTTCTCGTTATCCATCAGTTCGATGCGCGGACTCCATGGTCTGCCGGACCGCACGTACCGCGCGTACGGGATCGGCGTTTCCTGTGATGTAACCGCCGACGACCACAATGTCCGGGCCGTACGGAATCAGACGCTCGATCAAGACGGGGTCCAGGCCGCCCGCGACGGCCAACCCGGCCCGTTCGACCACCGCGCCGACCCGGCCGATGCCTTCCAGGGTCCACGCTGAATCGTCCAGTCCGCCTGGCCCGTCCTGCCCGCCCGGTCCGCCCGGCCTCTGGGCGTCTGGCCCGCCCTGCCCCCGGGCGTCGAAAGCGGTGTGCATACAGATGAAATCCAGCCCGGACCGATCCAGCCGCCGGGCCAGGGAGACCGCCTCGTCCACTTCGCGGATGGTGATCAGGTCGGCCATGACCTGGCCGCCGGACCGCTTCGCCCGCTCGACCGCTTCCCGAAGCGTGGCCGGGTGGGCCGTCCCGAGCACGGTTACGATGTCCGCTCCCGCATCGAAGGCAAGGCCCGATTCCACGGCACCGGCATCGGCGATCTTGAGATCCGCCAGGATTTTTCTGTCGGCATGGTCCCGCCTGATCCCGGCGATGATGTCGACCCCGTAACGGATCAGCAGGGGTGTACCGAGTTCGATGATGTCTACGTCGCCGGCGGTCTCGTCCAACAGGCGGCGAACCGTACCCGCGTGCGGCATGTCCAGGGCGAGTTGAAGCAGCATGATGGCCGTGTCCGCTTAAGCAGCGGTGGGCAACGGGTCCGCTTCGACCCGGTCAGTCCACACCGTCGCCAATATAAACCCGGAGCAGGTTCGGGTGTTCCGGGAGATCCTTCGTACCCGCGCCATAGCCGATCTTCCTCAATATCATCCTTGGCAGGACCCCGTGCCCGTTGGCCGTGGCTTTAAGGAACGCGGCGCCGGTCGGCGTGACCAGTTCACCTTCGATCCCGGTGTGGTAAACCGGCATGTCGCGCATCAGTTCAAGCGCGCCCGGGGCGGGGACGGGCATCCGGCCGTGCGCGCAGTGGATAAAGCCCCGCCCCACCGGCAGCGCCGACGCGTAAACCCGGTCTATGTCGAGCAGGGCCAGGCCGATGCATGCGCCCACGACGTCCACGACGGCGTCCACCCCGCTGACTTCGTGCAGGTGTACCTCCTGTTTCGAGATGCCGTGCACCTTGCTTTCCGCCGTCGCCAGGTGGTCAAACACCTCGATGGCCCGGCTTCTGACGGCCCCGTCGAGCGTGCTGCCTTCGATGACGGAGGTCAAATCGTCCAGGTGCCTCGCTTCCCCGTGGTCGTGGAAGGGTCCGGATTCACCGGGTCCTTCGATGATCTCACGGCCCTCGGCGGTCCGAACGATAACATCGATCTTGGTTCCCGCGATTAGCTGCCGGGTCACCGTCTTTCGGGTGAGCCGGAAACTGTCCACGGGGAGTTTCTTCAGTTCGCTGTTCAGCGTATCGAAATCCAGGCCGGCGTCCACCAGCGCGCCGAGAATCATGTCGCCGCTGATGCCGGAGAAGCAGTCGAAGTACGCAATGGCCATCCATCCGCTCCATATATAAATGACCGGACGATCACCGTGCTATCGTCCGGTCATGAGAATCGACTGAAAAAAGCGGTTCCTGCAATTTGCGGAGGCCGCCGTCGCCTTATTCGCGTGTGCCGCCGTCCGCCGCGGCATCTCCGGTTTCACTTGTTCCGGCGTCGCCGCTCACATCCCCGGTGTCGCTGGTGTCGCTGGCTTCACTGGCTTCACTGGCTTCGGCCTCCACGGCGGCTTCCCCGGCCTCACCAGCTTCCATGGTTTCGACGCCCGCGTTCCCTTCTTCACTGTCCGCGGTCGCTTCCCCACCAGTGTTCCCGGCCTCACTGTCCTGGCCGCTTCCTGCTTCCATCTCCCCGTCGGTCATCCCCTCTTCCGCCATCTCCTCTTCGGTCAATTCGGCTTCTTTCAATTCCAGGGCGACCAGCAGTTCATCCACGTCTTCCGGCCAGGCCTCGTTCAGTTCCAGCGCGATCGTCAGTTGATCGGCGACGGTCTCCATGGATGCTTCCTCTATACCCATTTCCGCCAGGCTTTCCTTGAAACTGCTGCCTTCGTATTCGATTTCACCGCCGGAGACGAAAGTGAACTGGGCCAGCAGGGTCTCCTTCCACGCATCCTGGTCGACCCCTTCGAGATGACCCTTCAACGGTTCCTCTTCCACGGCCGCGGCAACGAAGTCGTCGATCACGCCCATAATCATTTCTTCGCCGCCCAGGCGGTCATACAGGGGACCGTCCATCACCCATTCCATGTTCGGATCGTCATGCTGGGCATGCACGGGTGCGGCGGTTCCGATCAGCAGCAACGCGGAAAGCGCCGCAGTAGCCATAGCCATACGAGTCATTTTGATAATCTCCTTGTCCCGGTTCGGGTCGCGTTGTTTCGGTACAGACTCCATCTCTCGCCTTGTCTCGTCGTCTGCGTCAACAGGATTATACAGGAAGATAGGGGAATCCGTTAAAAAATCAAATGATTCTCCCCGGTCCGGCCGGACCGGGGTGGCGCTCACAGCAGACAGGTGTCGATGACGTGGGCGACCCCGTCGGCGTCGTTGTCCGGCGCGACCAGGTCCGCCGCGCGCCGCACGGCGTCGGGCGCGTTCCCCATGGCCACGCCGAGGCCGGCGTATTCGATCATGTCCAGGTCATTGAAATTGTCGCCGATGCCGATCATCCGCTCCGCTCCGATCCCGTAGCGTTCACCCAGGAATGCGAGGGCCTTCGCCTTGGATACGCCGGCCGGTACGATTTCCATGCACCAGTAGTCGCCCACCAGGGTGCTGCGCGACAGTATGACGCCGATACGGTCGCCGTATTCCGCCAGCTCCGCCTTCAGTTCATGCATGGACGAACCCTTGCCGGCCACCGCGATCTGCGCCGGGTCCCGGCCCAATACTGCTTCCAGGCTGTCCACCTGAAAGGCCTTGTCCGCATTGGCCTCCAGGTAGCGTTCCCGCCAGCCGTTCGCCGAACGGGGGTGCTCGAACCAGATGTACCGGCTTTGAGGGACCGGTTCGTACACGAGCGGGTCGTGACCGCGTCGTCGGCAGAAATCGACCAGGTCGGTCGCCAGGTCCCTGGGCAGGTTTACCGCCCTGAGCAGCGGGCCGTCCAGGTGCTCGAGTATGAGCGCGCCGCTGTGGAAGACCAGCATCGTGGAGGACGGCACCTGCTCTGCCGCGGCCCGGCCGGAGTTCAGGCTTCGCCCGGTACAGAGCGCCACGCGCTTCCCGGCCGAGACGGCCCTTTGAAGCGCCTCGCGCGTCACCGGGGATACCTCGCGGCGCGACGTGAGCAATGTGCCGTCGATGTCGATGGCGATCAGGTCGTAGATCATGCCTGCGGTGCTTTCCAATCAGTTTATGAAGCGCTCGATTCAGTCTATGAAGCGCTCGATGGCCCGGGCGACGCCCTCGTCGTCCACTGAAGCCGTGACATGGTCCGCCCGGTCGCGGATTTCAGGCGGTCCGTTGCCCATGGCCACCCCCAGGCCCGCGACGTCGAGCATTTCCAGGTCGTTCAGGTTGTCCCCCACGGCCATGACCTCGGAGAGACTGATCCCGAGAAGCCGGGCCAGCCTGCGCAGCCCGTCGCCCTTGGACACGCCGGGCGGCATGACCGTGATGACGTGGTAGCCAGGGTCCCACGGACTGATTTCGAAGACCACCCCCGCATCGCGAAGCCGGGCCTTTATGTGTGGTTCCCGGGACTTGACCCGTTCGTTGCGTTCGGCGACCGTAATGCAGGCAACGTCCTGCCGGAGAAACGCGCACACGTCGTCCACCCGGTGAACGCGGTCGGCGTTCTGCTCGGCGTAGTCTATAAACGCGTGGTTGTCCGGATCGAAGGAGTCGTAGTAGAAGTACTGCACTTCGGGCAAGGGGCCGTACACGATGGGATGAAACCCGATGCCGCGAAAGACCCCGACGGCATCCTTCGCAAGATGGTTCGGAAGATTTCGCAGATACCTGGCGCGATGAACGGGGGCGTCGTAGATCATCGCGCCATTGTTCAGTACGTAGGGGGCGTTCAACGGCAGATGCCCCACGGCCTCCTCGGCGGAGGGCAGGCTTCGCCCGGTACACACCGTGACGCGGACGCCTCGGCCTGCCGCGTGGCGAACGGCGTCGACCGTGGCCTCGGACATTTCCCGCCTGCCGTCCAGCAGCGTGCCGTCGATGTCCAGGGCGAGTAGGCGATACATGACAGACCCAATTAAAAAACGGAGACTTCAGAAAAGCCTCCGTTTTCCGTCGTAAACCTTTTCAATCGATGGGCGCTA
The DNA here is from genome assembly GCA_026702745.1 of Gemmatimonadota bacterium. NCBI lineage: Bacteria > Pseudomonadati > Gemmatimonadota > Gemmatimonadota bacterium. Next base: position 84,856 of record JAPPBT010000102.1, on the reverse strand, counting down.
GTGGACTCGAACCACTGACCTCCACGATGTGAGCGTGGCACTCTAACCGGCTGAGCTAAGCGCCCGGCAAATGGGCCCGCCAGGACTCGAACCTGGGACCGTCCGATTATGAGTCGGATGCTCTAACCAACTGAGCTACAGGCCCATGGTTGACGCCCAGTTCAGCATGCCCGACAAGCGGAATCAATATAGGCGAACGGCCGGTCATCGTCAAGCAAAAGATGGGGGGCTTTTCAATCGCCGCGGGCTGATCTCAGCAGGACTTTTTCCTGTTGCTTGAGTTCCATGTAGGTGGCCATGGCGTCGTTCAATTCGCTGCTTCGCCCCCCCGTTTCCATCTGCTTGATCTGTTCCATCAGGCGGGCCATGCTTTCCTTGAGCCGTTTCTGCTTGATCCGGACGATATGGTCCCGGGCTCTTTGCTCCAGGTGAACGCCGGAGTCCGACGTGTTGATCAGTTCCGTGATCACCCGCGCGGCCTCTTCGTCACCGATGGTATCGACCAGGCCGGAAAGGTCGTGGGATCCGCCGCCCAGTCCGAAGAGACACTGTTCGACGATCCGGCGGTAGAGGGGGTACTTGAAATCCTGCGGCTCTAGCTGGCCTTCGACGAGTTCGGCGATGGACCGGTCGCTGAGCATGAGCTGGACCAGGTCCCGTTCCACCCGTTCGTCGCCGTCCCGCGCCGCGGCGGTTGAGGTCGCCTGGCGATCACGCCCCCCGGCGCCCGAACCGCCCGATCCGTCCGGACCGCCCGGACCGCTTGGGCGCCGCAGTTCAGAGGCCAGCAGGCCCTGAAGCGCCGGGAACCGTCGTTCGGCTTCTTCCCGGTACATTTCCCGGTGGACCAGGTTCGTCGTCTTCCGGATCAGGCCGGCCAGCGTCCGGAATACCTCGTCCCGGTCGCCCGCTGCCTGGAGATTGGCATGATAGCCCATGAAATCGGCCAGGGAATCGGCCTGTTCGACGAGTTTCATGAACCCGTCCGGCCCGTGTTCCCGCACGTAGGAGTCGGGATCGTAGTCCTCCGGCAGCCGCACGATACGGGTCCAGAGCCCGCTTTCCACCAGGGGCTCGATGGCGCGCCAGGTCGCCCGCACGCCGGCCTGGTCCGAATCGTAGACGAGATACGCCTGTTGCCCGTACCGCGCCAGGAGCCGGGCCTGTTCCCGCGTCAACGCCGTTCCGCACAGGGCGACCACCCCATGAATCCCCTGTTCATGCAGGCCGAGCAGGTCCATGTATCCTTCCACGACCAGCGCCTGCCCCTGCCGCCGCAACGAGTCCCGGGCCTGGTACAGCCCGTAGAGCACCTGGCTCTTCCGGTAGATGGGGGATTCGGGTGAATTGAGGTACTTGGGCTGGTCCTCGTCGGAAAGCGCTCTCCCTCCGAATCCGACCACGCGGCCGCTCGGCGCCTGGATGGGAAAGATGAGCCGCTTCCGGAAGGCATCGTAGGTACGCTGCTCGCCCGTCTTGGCCAGTCCGGCCTTGACGAGCCAGTCCGCGCCGATGCCCTTTTCCCGGGCGGCGCTTAGCAAGTCGTTCCAGGAATCGGGCGCGTAACCGAGCCCGAAGGACTTTATCGTCTCTTCGGACAGTCCGCGCCGTTCGGCGTACTGACGGACGACGGATTCCCGATCGCTGTTCAGCAGCCGGTCGTGGAAGAACCGGGCGGCGAACCGGGTCACGCGCGCCAGGCTTTCCGCCTCGCTGCCGGCCTCCCGTTCCCCCTGTGTTTCGGGTATGGTGATATGAAGGCGGCGGGCGATATGGTGGACCGCTTCGACGAACGTGACGTTCTCGTGCTCCATGAGGAAGGTGAACACGCTGCCGCCCTTCCCGCAACCGAAGCAGTGGAAGATCTGTTTCTCCGGATTGACGCTGAAGGAAGGGGTCTTCTCATCGTGAAACGGACAGAGCCCCATGTAGTTTTTACCCGATCTGCGCAGCGTGACGTAGTCGGACACGACGTCCACGATGTCCGCCTGCGACCGGATCGAATTGACGAGGTCTTCCGGTATCCGCGCCAAGGCGCTCTCTCCGCGTTTGCCGCCGGCCTGGGGCGGGCTTGTTCAGGGTCCTCACACCAGATCGCACGCCTCGGGCGGCATCCAGTGCGCGTCCTGGTTCTCCCACTTGACGTTGCACCCGATGGGGTTGGTGAGCGCCGTCCGCACGGGACGGCCCGCCGTCACGTCGTCGAGGGCCGCTTCCAGGTCGTTCACCGTTATGCCGTCCGCGTCCCGGGGACTGTCGACGCCGCGGCCGGTGTAGACCAGGGTGCGGTCGCGGTCGAAGACGTAGAAGTGGGGGGTCCGCAGAGCGCCGTACGCCCGCGCGGTATCCTGGCTCAGGTCGCGCAGGTAGACCCACGGGAAGCGATGGACGTTCATCCGGGCGACCATGTGATCATAATCGTCGTCGGGATGGGTGACTTCGCTGTTGGAATTGATCCCGACGAACCGGACGCCGCGGGACCCGAATTTCTCCGCGGAAACGCGCGTCACTTCATCGGATCCGGTGACGTAGGGACAGTGGTTGCAGGTGAAGAACACCACCAGCGTCTCGGCGGTCGAGAAATCGTCCAGGCTGTAGGTCCTGCCGTCCGTCGCCGGCAGCGAGAACTCCGGTGCGGATTCGCCCAGTTGCAGCGTAAAGGCCATGATTGTCCTCCTGTCTCGAGCACATTTATTGATATCGAAGATGGATCGTCCGTTTGCCACGGCCTGTACCGGACGCCCCGTACCGAACCGGCCCTTGCGGCGTTACCGCGAAAAAAGCGCGGCGTCAGCGCGCGAACGCGCTTAATCCTTCATCTCCACGATGGTCACCCCGGTCCCCCCGTCGCGCTGTTCGGCGAAATGGGAGGACTTGACCAGGGGATGTTGTTGCAGAAACTCCTGAATCGCGCTGCTCAGGGCCCCGGTACCCTTACCATGAAGTATACGGATTTCGTTGAGGTCATCAAGGGCGGTCTGGTCGATGTAGCGATCCACGGCGTCGATGGCCTCCCGGGCGCGGAAGCCCCGCACGTCCAGTTCCGTCAGAGCAGCGCGGGGTCGGTCCATCCGCACTTCCACGTGGCCTGCCGGTTTTCCGCTCGATGGCGCGGGGTCGGGTTTGTGGAGACGGACCTCGGATCGCCGGGCCGTGATCTCCATTCTGCCGGTCCGGATGCGCAGCCGGTCTCCCTGGTCCTGGATCACGCTCCCCGGTTGTCCCAGTGACGCCACCCACACCTCGTCGCCCGCCGATATGGCCTCGTCGACGGGTTCCGCAGTGAGACCCCCGGCGCGATCTGTGGCTGAATCCCCGGCGCGTTCCGCGGCGGCGCGTTCCGCGGCGGTGCCCACCGTGTCCCCGGCGGTCTCCCCGACGTCTCCTTCATCGGAAGAGGTTCCGGAATCGATGGAATCGAGCATGCGTTGAAGCTGCGCGCGCTGGTCCCCAACCGTCTTGCGCGATGCCTCGACGGCCCCGGCCGCGGCCTGTTCTCGGCGGACCGCGGCCACCGCCTGGTCGATGGCGGCCTGGGCGTCTTTCATCAGCCGGTCCATCTTTTCCCGGCCGGCGGCGATCGTGTCGCGTTCCTTTTGCCTGTAGGAAGCGATCTGGTCCTCGTAGGTCCGTTTCAGTCCATCCAAATCAGCGCGAAGCCGGTCCGCCTGCTCCTGTGCGGCAACGAGCAGTTCATGCTTCCGGTCCACTTCCACGATGACTTCGTCCAGACGCTTTTCGGCGGTACCCATGAACCGGGAGGCACGCTCGAGCACGTCACCGGGCATACCGAGCCGGCTGCCGATTTCCAGGGCGTAGCTGGCACCGGGGATGCCCTGCCTGAACTGGTAGGAGGGCGTCAGGGTTTCCACGTCGAAAATCATCGATCCGTTTTCCACTCCCTCGGTCCGGGTGGCGAAAGCCTTGAGCGTATCGAAGTGGGTCGTAGCCGCGGTGACGGTTCCCCGCAGGGTCAGCGATTCCAGGATGGCCATGCCCATGGCCGAGCCCGCCGATGGATCCGTGCCCGCGCCCAGCTCGTCGAGGAGCACCAGGGTATGGTCGCCGGCCTCCTCCAGTATGGTCCGGATATGCAACAGGTGGGCCGAGAAGGTACTCAGGTTCGCCTCGATCGACTGCTCGTCCCCGATGTCCGCGAAGACGGTGTCGAACACGGCGATTTCGGTGTCGTCGTCCGCCGGTATGTGCAGTCCGGCCTGGGCCATCATGGTCAGGATGCCGATCGATTTCAGGGCGACTGTCTTGCCGCCCATGTTGGGACCGGTGATCACGAGCGTCTGCGCGCTTTCCCCGACCAGCAGGTTCAGGGGGACGACGGTTTCGCACTGGTCAGACAGCTGAAGGATGGGGTGCCGTGCGTTGCGCAGGACGATGCGTCCGTCTGAATTCATCCGCGGCGGCGCGGCCCGGAGGTCGATGGAAAGCACGGCGGCCGCGTGAAAGAAGTCGAGTTGGCCCAGCAGTCCGTACGATAAGGTTATGGCTTCCACCTCCTGATGTACCTGGTCGGTCAGGGACAGCAGGATGCGCTCGATCTCGCGGCCTTCCGCCACGATCAGTTCGCGCAGCCGGTTGTTGAATTCGACGACGCCGATGGGTTCTATGAATACCGTGGCGCCGCTGGCCGACTGGTCGTGGACCACCCCCTGCACCTGCCCGCGGTGGTCCATTCGTACCGGGACTACGTACCGCCCGTCACGCATGGTGATGACCGGCTCCTGCAGCGCTCTGGCCCCTGCTTCCGACTGTATGAAACGCTGCAGCCAGTTCCGCGCGCGCTCCCGCATGGTCTGCTGGTCCGTGCGGATTCGCCGCAACCCGGGACTGGCGTGGTCGCGTATGTTGCCGTCGCCGTCGATGGCCTGCCCGATCGAGGTCTCGATCTCCTGGAAGTCTCCCAGGCCGGCCGTGAGGGACGCGACGTGGGGGGCCGTGGAACGATTCCGCAACCTCTGGCCGAACGCTCGCATGCGCCGGCTTACCCGGAGGGTGTCGGCCACGTCGAGCAGGGCCTGGGGCTCCAGCCTTGCGCCGGCCACGCCGACCTGTTCCAGGGCCACGCCGATGTCCTTGATGCCCCGCAGGGGAACCGTTTCGGCCTGGTCCAGGAACCCGCGCATTTCGGTGACGGTCTGCAGGTTGTTCCGGATTACGACGATGTCTTTGCCCGGTTCCAGGGACATGGCCCGGCGGTGGCCCGGCGCGGAGACCGTCCGCTCCGAACACATGGTCCTGACAGCGTCGAATTCCAGTACTTTCAGCGTGTGGGAAGGTATTCCGGGTTTCATGTTCGGTTGTTCTCGAATCGCCGACGGCCGGCTGCGCGCTTCGGACTGGCCGCCCGCATCGGACCGGCTACCTGGTAAGCAGATACCGTTCCAGTTTCTCCATGATCGACGGGGAACCGGGTGACACGCGGTCCATGACGGTATCGATGATCGCCGGTATGATGGACATGGCCTCCGGCGCCAGGGACGACCGGTCAAGCTGGGTCTTCGCAGTGCCGGTGAACGGCATGAACGCGTAAAGGATCAACAGCAGGCTCGCGATGACGCAGCCGCGCGCACAGCCGAGCAGAAAGCCGGCCGCGCGGTCGAGAAGGGACTTTGAAGCGCCCCGTAACGATCGGCCGGCCACGCCGGTCACGACATTGACCAGCGCAAGCGACAGGACCAGGCAGACGAACAGGCTGAACCAGTGCAGCCAGCCGGTGGAAATGCCGGTCATGCGGCCGAGGAGATCGGACACCAGGACGAACTGGGTCAGGGATATGACTACCGCCGCGACGATGCCCGCAAGGTCGAGCAGGCTCCGGGCGATTCCCTTGCCAAAGCCGGTTGCCGCCTGGTAGAAAACGAGGATCCCGATGGCTATATCGATCCAGTTCATGGCATCAAAACACGGAAAGCCTCCCCGGGGATTCGGAGAGGCTTCGAAATCAGGACCGCCGCTGACCGTGATTTGGAGAGAACTATCCGGTCTGCATGGACTGCATGTCCTGCGTGGCCAGGCCGGCCAGGCATTCCCGCACAATGGTGTTGACGAGCCTGCCGTCCGCCCGGCCCTTTACCCGGGGCATGACCGCGCCCATGACCCTGCCCAGGTCTCCCGGTCCCGCTGCGCCGGACTGGTCGATGGCTTCCTGGACGATGGATCCGATCTCTTCCTCGGACAACTGTTCCGGAAGATAGGACGCAAGGATCTCCAGCTCTTCTTCGGCCTGGGCGACCAGGTCCTTTCGATCTCCCTTGACGGCGAATTCCAGCGCTTCTCTCTTGGCCTTGATCAGGGAAGAGACCACCTCGACCGTTTCCTCGTCCTCCAGGTCGCTCCCCTTGGCGATCTCCCGGTTCTTGATCTGTGCGCGTATCATGCGGACCAGGCCGAGGCGTACGGTCTCCCGGTTCCTGAGTGCCGTCTTCATGTCATCCGACAAACGCTCTTTAAGCGCCATGACCCGCTCCGGTCGATCAGTATCTTTCCTGCTGGAGCCGCTTCTGATTCTTCCGCTTCGCCGCGTTCAGCTTGCGCTTGCGTTTCGCGCTTGGCTTTTCGAAATGCTGATGCTTGCGTATTTCAGACATGATGCCGACTTTCTCGCAAGTCTTGGTAAAACGCCGCAGGGCCTTCTCGAACGGTTCTCCTTCCCTGACACGAATACCTGGCATCCTCACACCCCCTCTCATGCCACACGAATCGGGTGAACCAAGTCTTACTCTCCGTCTCTATTCAAGCCAATCTAATATGCCATGGACTGGTTGAAAAGGCAAGGAGATTAATTCGTTCGGTTCCAATAGGCGCCCGTCGTCCCGCCCATTGCCGCTCAAGCGGCCAATTCGGGCATCTTGCGTCCTGCGAGCAGGTGCATGTGGAGGTGGAAAACGGTCTGGCCCCCATCACGGCCACAGTTGACGATCAGCCGGTATCCGCCGGCGTCGACCCCGGCTTCCCGGGCGATCCGGTTCGCCGCCGCCGTGAGCCGGCTCATGACCCCGGCCGTATCGATGCCCAGGTCGGCGACCGTTTCGATATGCGCCCGCGGTACGACGAGGATATGCACAGGGGCGGCGGGGTTTATGTCCCGGAAGGCCACGACGTGCTCGTCTTCGTAGACGAATTCGGTAGGCAGCGATCCGTCGATGATCCGGCAGAACAGACACTCTGGCATGTTATCGTCCTCCATTGCGCCTCTAGCGCGACGCGGGTGCGCTTCGTGCACGTGCGGGGCAGGGCGGTGAATCCGGGCGATTGTGGTCAGGCGGCGGTGACTTCGGGCGACCCTCGGTCATGGGGCGGTGACTTCGGGCGACCTTCGGTCACGGGGCGTCCAGTGCTGCCATGAGCAGGGCCAGCCCCGCGATGGCCGCCGTGTCGGATCGCAGACGCGAGCGTCCCAGGGAAACCGTCACCAAGCCTGCTTCACGGGCCATGGCAATTTCCTCCCGGGCGAAACCGCCCTCGGGGCCGATCATCAGCAGGACGCGCCTGGCCTTCGCGTCGAGGCCGGCCACGAGGTCCAGGCGCCTATCCCCTTCCTCTTCCCAGGCGATGAGGGCCAGATCGTAAGACGACGCGGTTCCCACGATGTCTTCCATGCTCTTGACCGGTTCGATCCGGGGCAAACGGGCGCGCAGCGACTGCTTCATTGCGCTCAGGGCAATGCGCCGCCAGCGTTCCATCCGCTGGCCGGACGGTCCGCTGGCCGGTCTGCCGCCCGCCACCGTCCGGGCGCTGCGCATGGGAAGGATGGCGGCGACACCCAGCTCCGTCGCCTTCTCGACGACGGTGTCCAGCCGCGTCCCCTTGAGCAGCGACGGCGCGAGCGTGACTTCGGGCGATTCCGTTTCACGGTCTCTCCGGCGGTCCCGGATCTCGATTTCGATCTCCGGTTTCATGCGGACAAGCACGCCGTCGTAGATCCAGCCTTCGCCGTCCACGAACTGCACGGCGTCGCCCGGTCTCTTCCGTAAAGCGCGGGCCAGGTGATGCTGTTCGTCCTTGTCGGCAACAAGGGCCGAATTCTCCGTGATCCGTTCCGGGGGCACGTAGCTGTATTCCATCAATTCCGCCGATCATGGCTTGCCGTCCGGCTCGTTGCCGCAACGACCGGCCGCCATCTGTCAGGTCGCCAGCACGGCCGCGCCGGCCCACCAGAGGCCCATGGTCTTCCGCTCGATCAGCGAGAAACCGCCACCGGCCAGGGCGTCTTCGAATGCCCCGGCCTCCTCGATGAGCAGACCGGACAGGATCAGTTCGCCTGTGGGGTGCAGGCAGGTTGCGAAACCGGGCAGCATGGCGGTCAGGCTGGCCGCGCTGATATTGGAGACCACGACCCGGTAGCGGCCGCTGACCGCGGGATGATCCAGGCGGCCAGCATGTACGTCGACCCGGCCGGCCACTCCGTTCAGCCGGGCGTTCTCCCGCGCGTTGCCGAGGGTCTCGGGGTCGATATCGATGCCCGTCGCCCGGGAGGCGCCCAGGAGGACCGCGGCGATGGCGAGCACGCCGGAGCCCGATCCCACGTCGAGTACCCGGTCTCCCGGCCGGACCCGTTTTTCCAGTTGCCGCAGGCACAGTTGCGTGGTCTCGTGGCCGCCCGTGCCGAAGCCGGTGCCCGGATTGATCCGGACCACGAGCGGTGGGCCGGCCCGGTGCCTACCAGACGGGGGCCCACCAGACGGGGGCGCATCAGACGGGGACGGCCCGGACCAGGGCACCTCGGACCAGGGCACCTCGGACCAGGGCGCTTCGGACCACGGCGGAGCGACCATGAGCCCCTCCGAGACCCGGACGGGCCCCACCTGCGCTTTCCATTTCCCGGCCCAGTCGTCTTCGGAAACCTTCCGCGTCGAGATCCGGCACGGACCTTCCGCCATGCCTAGGTTGCGAAGTTCTTCCCACAGCCGGATGATCCGGTCAAGCTTTTCGTTCACTTCGGGCCGGTCGGGCCAGAAGCCGGTCACACGATCGGATGCGCCGGCAGGTTTGCCCCCGGATTGCAGGACGCCGCTGGAACCCAATTCCCAGAAGGCATTGACGATCGCTTCTTCGGTTTCCGGCGAGATGTCTAATGTGACTTCAACCCAGTGGCGCATAGGCAGGGATCGGGTGGAAGCCGGGTCGGAGTTAGCATGTATGCAGCGGTTTCAGTCGCCGAACAGCTCGTCCCGGATCCGGTTGAAGAATCCCCGGTCGTTTTCTGGCGTCTTCCCGCTTTGCAGACGGGACAACTCCTGGTACAGTTCCTTTTCGCGGCCGGTGAGTTCCGTGGGCGTCCACACGATGACCTTTACGAGCTGGTCGCCCTGGCCGTACCCGTTGAGATGGGGCATGCCCTTGCCGCGCAGCCGGAACACCTTGCCGAACTGGGTACCGGGGGGAATGGTGAGACGGACTTTGCCCGAGAGGGTCGGGACTTCGATTTGTTCGCCCAGGGCCGACTGGCTGAAACTGAGCGGCATGACGTAGATGATGTCGTCGTCCTGCCGTTCGAAGAACTCGTGGGGTTCCTGCTCGATGACCACGAGCACGTCGCCCGCCGGTCCGCCGCGGATCCCCGCGTGGCCCTGGCCCTGGAGGCGCATGTAGTTCCCGTCGCCGGCACCCGCCGGGATATCCACCTTGACCGTAACCGTCTTCATCTGCCGGCCCTGCCCCTCGCACGCGCTGCAGGGCCGGTCGATGATTTTCCCCTGTCCCTGGCAGTTCGGGCAGGTCGTTACGTTCATCACGACGCCGAACAGGGAGGACGCGCGCTGCTGCACCTGGCCTTGCCCGTGGCAGGTGGAACAGGTCCGCACGCTGTTCCGGTCGGCGGCGCCGATGCCGCCGCAGCTTTCGCAGGGCACGTAGCGCTTGATGCGAATCGTCTTGCTGACACCCTGGGCCAGTTCTTCCAGGGTCAGCTTGAGGTTCACCCGCAGATCCTCGCCACGGTTGCTTGCCCTTCCACGGGTCCGTCCGCCGAAGAGGTCGCCGAAAATACCGCCCCCGAACAGGTTCCCCAGGATGTCCTCGAAGTCGCCGGCGTGGGTGAAGTCCCCCCACTGGAAGCCGCCCGACCCGAAGTCGCCCGCCACGCCCTGGTGGCCGAACCGGTCGTATCGCGTGCGCTTGTCCGGATCGCTGAGTACCTCGTAGGCTTCGGCGGCCGTCTTGAACTTCTCTTCCGCCGCCTTGTCGTCCGGATTCCGGTCCGGATGATACCGCATGGCCAGCTTGCGGTACGCCTTCTTGATCTCGTCTTCGGAAGCCGAGCGCGCCACGCCCAGGGTGTCGTAGTAATCTTGTTTGTTCATCATACACTGGATCCCGGCGTTTAGTTGCCGTCCTGGTTCTCCGTTTCTGCCTGGTCGGTCTGGTCCACCTGGTCCGCCTGGTCCGGCGATTTCGTCGGCGCGCGCGTCACGATGACCTTGGCCGCGCGCAGGACCTTTTCATTAAGCGTATACCCCTTTTCGACCACGTTGATCACCGTGTCGGCCGGGTGTTCTTCGTTCTCCACGGCCATGACGGCTTCGTGCCGCGTGGGATCGAAGGACGTTCCCTCCGCGGCGATCTCCTTCATTCCTGCCTTCTCCAGTTTCTCCAGGAACTGCTGGCGGATCATCTCGAAACCCTGGGCGAAGGACCGGGTCTCGTCGGAGGTCTGCGGAGCCTGGAGCGCCCTTTCAATGTTGTCGAGGATGGGCAGCAGCTCGGTGATCAGCGATTCACCCGCGTTCTTTACCAGCGCGGTAAACTCGCGGCCGGTCCGTTTCTTGTAGTTGTCGAACTCGGCGGCCAGACGTACCAGCCGGTCCTTGTAAAGCAGGACCTCCTCGGCCAGCCTGGCCTGTTCATCCTCCTCCGCATCGACCGGATCGCCATCCGATGGCTCATCGGTTTCCGCTTCGGTCCCGGACGCGGGTCCGCCGGACGGATCCTCCGCTCCGGCCGCGGAATCCGCCCCGGCCGCGGAATCCGTCCCGGCCACGGAATCCGCCCCGGCCGCGGAATCCGTCCCGGCCACGGAATCCGCTCCGGCCGCGGGGTCGTTATTCTCCGCCGCGGTTCCGGCCACTTCGGCTGCGTCACCCGTCGACGCCGCGGTTCCGGCCACTTCGGCTGCGTCACCCGTCGACGCCGCGGTTTCGACTGCGGCGTCCTCTTCCTTGCCCTTAATCACCTGAAGCCTCCTGTCACCATTCCGAATTTCAGTTCGCGCGCCCGTTCTACAAGTTTTGCCCGACCAGTTCGGGCGAATGTTTTTAGTTTCGACCGTTGCGTCCGCTCTATACTGTACTGTCCGTAACTTCCGTTCTGCCCGTACCGTCCATTCTCCCCGGTCCGTCCATTCCGCCCGTACCGTCCATTCTGCCCGGTCCGCCAGGCATTTCCCGGCTTTTCAAAACGAAGCGGGCGTGATCGCTCACGTCCGCTGGTAAACCGGTCCGGTACGAAAACCCCGGGTCTCATGCGAATTTCGTATTCAGGTATCTCGCCGTGTATCCGACGACGGACATCAGCCGCGCGTAGGGCATGCGCGTCGGGCCGATCACCCCGATCACGCCCGTCATGTCGCCGATTCTGTAGGTTGAAGTCACCACGCTGCACGAGGTTACTTCACGCTGCCCGTTCTCGCTCCCGATGGTGACGGCGATCCGGTTGTCGTGATGGCGCTCGCTCAGCCAGTGTGCCACCGTCCGCTTGTGTTCGAGAAACTGCAGCAGCGATGACAGTTTCGTGTAGTCCGTCACGAATTCCGGTTGCGACACGATGTAGGTCGTGCCGCCGATATGGGTCTTCTCGTTCTCCTCGAAATCGAAGAGATATTCGCTGTACTGGATGAACAACTGCACGATCTTCCGCCTGGACTGCGGCGCGTCTTCCAGGCGTTCGTCGAGCTGGCCCCGGATCTCCCTGAGGGAACAGCCGGACAGTCGCTCGTTCAGGAACCAGCTCGCGCTGTCGAGCCGGTCTTTGGGGATATCGGCATCGAGTTCGGCGACGATGCTCCTGACCATTCCGGAAGCGAGGGTCAGCACCAGCAGCACCTTGCGGCGCGCGACCGGGATCAACTCCACCCGTTCGAGCCTGCCGTCGTACAGTTTCGGCGCCAGCGCCACGCCGACTTCCCGGCATACGAGGCCGAGTATCTGCGCGGTGTGGCTCAGCAGCTCCTGCACGCTGAGCCAGTCGTTCTCCAGTTCGAGATGGATCCGTTCCCGGTCCCGCTTGTTGATGGGCCGCATGCGGAGGAGGGCATCCACGTAATACCGGTAGCCCTTGTCCGTCGGCACACCTCCGGCGGAGGGATGGGGCCGCGTGATGTAGCCCGCGTCCTCGAGGTTCACCATGGTATTGCGCACCGTCGCCGGGCTGACGTCGAGCGGGCCCTGGCTGGCGATCGAACGGGAGCCGACGGGCTGTCCCGTGGATACGTGGTGTTCCACCAGGTTCCGCAGTATGTCCTTGTCCCGGTCGGTCTGTAGGGTGTATGCCATTACGATCCTGTGGTCAGCATGGTCTGAAAGGAGGACGGTCAAGGACCGGTTCCGGAAGCGGAGAAAACCGCATGCGAACGCCTGGCGGAACTGCGCTGCCCCACGACGTTCCAAGGCGGGCGGCCGCGCGCGAAAAACTGATTCTTTATTTACGAATCGCACCGGTCGATGTCAAGCGAAAAGCTGGGTGGAAGGGACGCCTTTCCCCCGGGCACGCAATGACTTTTACTTGACTGCGGGGGGCGCCTCGGCTATATTTTCGCAACATGTATCCGGCAATGAAAACCCTCGCCGGGTTCCGTCCGTCGACCGGCTGCGCGGAGCGCCGCAAGGTGGAGTAAGACGGAGCCGGTAGCTGGCGGGAACGCGCCGCGGCCCGATGCGGGAGTTTGCCATGCTGAGTTCGAAAGTGAAGACATGGTACGTGAACATGCTGGGCCCCTTCGTCCGTACGTCCGTGCGATTCGGGATACATCCCAACGCGCTGACCATGATCGGCTTCGGGATCACCCTGGTCTCGGCCTGTCTCTTCGGTCTCGGCGCTTTCAGGTGGGCGGGCCTGGTCATGTTCATCGGCGGCAGCTGCGATGTGCTGGACGGGCATCTCGCCCGGGAGACGGGCACCCGAAGCACCTTCGGGGCGCTCCTCGATTCCACGCTGGACCGCTACGCTGAAATCGCCGTATTCATCGGCATCATCGCCTTCTATCTCTTCAACGCGGCAGACAGCGCGTTGAACGCCTACTGGGTGCTGGCGTCCGTGATGGCGATCAGCGGCTCCCTTATGGTCAGTTACGTCCGCGCCCGCGCGGAGGGACTCGGCCAGGAATGCACCGTGGGACTCATGCAGCGGCCCGAACGGATCGTCTGTCTCGGGCTGGGCGCGCTGCTCGGGGAAACGTACCTGCCCGTCGCACTGGTCCTGATTGCCGTGGTGTCGAATTACACGGCCATCACTCGCCTGTACTACATACGCAGGACATCGAAAGGGTGAGAGAGGTACCAGGATCCGGGGAATCCCCGGTGCGCGGGAATACGGGAATACGGACCGTCGTTCGTTGACGCGGTCCCGAATGCGAAGCATGACGGCTTAACGTCACAGGAGTTAGGTTCATGTGGGCTAAAAACAGGAAAATCACCCTGGCCTTGCTGGTGTTCGTCGGTCTGTTGGGCGCCGTATGGATCATCCGGCAGGACCGGGCACAGGCGGTCGGCGATCAGCAGTACGACATGAAACTGCTGCAGCAGGTCGTGGACCGCATCCGCGCCAAGTACGTGGACGACCTGAACGAAGGAGAAGCGATCGACGCGGCCATCAAAGGCATGCTTGGCACGCTTGATCCCTATACGGAGTTCCTGGAGAAAAAGCAGAGCGACGAGATGAAAATGATGCAGATCCAGGGGAAGTACGGTGGATTGGGCATCAGGATCCAGAAGCAGGAGAACGCCCTGGTCGTCGTCGCGCTGTTTGACGACACGCCGGCCTTCGACGTCGGCCTGCAGACCGGCGACCGCATCGTGCGGATCGAGGAATCTTCCACGGCCGACATCGACGTTTCGCAGGCGGCGGACCTCCTCCGGGGAAGTCCCGGGACTTCCGTGAAGATCTCGGTCAGCAGGGATGGCGAAGACGAGTTCATCGACTTCACGGTGACGCGGGCCATCATCACCATACCCGTGGTTCCTTACGTCGGCATGCTGGAGGGCGGTACCGGCTACATCAAGCTGAACCAGTTTACCGAAGACGCCTCCATGCAGGTGGAACAGGCGTTGAAGCAGCTTCAGGCGCAGGGCGCCGACGGCTATCTGCTGGACCTGAGGGGCAACCCCGGGGGCTTGTTGGAGCAGGCCGTGGACGTAGCCGGGAAGTTTCTGCCGGAGGACCGTCTCATCGTGTATACAATGGGCAGGCCCGGTTCGGATCAGCGGTCGTACCACGCGCCGGAATCCTACACGCTGGAGGACGCGCCGCTGGTGGTGCTCGTCGACCGGTACAGCGCCAGCGCGTCCGAAATCGTCGCCGGAGCGATCCAGGACTGGGACCGCGGCGTCGTGGCCGGCCAACCGACCTTCGGCAAGGCATCGGTGCAGCAGATATTCCCCATGAACCAGGGGACGGCCCTGAAGATCACGACGGCGAGGTACTACACGCCGAGTGGCAGGCTCATCCAGAAGACCGGGGAGCGTCCGGGCGAAAGCGGCGCGTTGGATTCCGCGCTGGGTGAGACGGACGAACCCGACAGGACGTCGTACGAGACGAGAATCGGGCGGACCGTCTACGGCGGCGGCGGTATCGCGCCGGACGTGGAGATCGAGGTTCCCGCATACCCCAACCTGATCCGCGCCTTGAACAACCAGAGCATGTTCATCAAGTTCGCCATCCACTACGTTTCGAACAACCCCGTCGCGGACCAGTCGAACTTCGACGTCACGGACGAGATGATCGACGCCTTTCGCCGGTTCGTAGGGACGCGGTCCTTCACCTACTCCTCCGTGGCGGAACAGTCGCTCGACGAACTGGAAGAGATCGTGCGGGACCGCGCGCCGGCTGTCGACGTGATGGCATCCCTCGCCGACCTGCGGGGCAAACTGAACCGTCAGCGCGAACTGGAGTACTCCAGGCACCGGGACCTGCTCGTGGCCCGCATCGGTACGGAGATCAGCGCGAAACTCTGGGGTACGGCGGGCCGTTATGCCTTCGCCGCCAGGCACGACCCCCAGATCAGGGCGTCTCTGGAGATCCTGAATGACGAACGGGAATACCGGAAGCTGCTCGGTGACGATCCCGCGGAATAGAGGCGGCGGCAAGCCGCCGGCAGAGACCCGGGCATCGAAGTACGCGGGCTTCGCGAGGGTGGCGGAACTGGTATACGTGCTGGATTTAGGATCCAGTGGGGCAACCCATGGGGGTTCGACTCCCCCCCCTCGCATCTTGCACCGTGTTTTGTCAAAGGCCCCGGATCCCGGGCGCTTTTCCGTTGACACACCAACCCCTCCACGGTTAATTACGACGGCTTTACGAACGGCGGCCGCGACGCTTCGGGACCGCGGCCGGTCTACGCGGCGCCGGCCGGTCCGCCAGGTCCATCCTGGTCCGATCGGTTCAGCCCGGTCATGCAGGCAAGCAAGCGAGGCGCAGGGAGCGAGGCGAAGGGAGCGATTGGCTTGAACTACACGGTTTCCGAACCCAAACCCTGGAAACGCGTCCTGGAGATCGAAGTGCCCTCCGACGCGATTCAATCCGAACTGAACGAGGCCTACGCGCGTTACAGTAGAGAGGTGCGCCTTCCCGGGTTCCGCCGGGGCAAGGTGCCCATGAGCGTGCTCAAGGCGCGGCTCGGCAATGAAATCCGCGCGGAAGTGCTGGAAAAGAAGATACCGGAGTATCTGAACAGCGCCCACGAAAGTGCGGAGATCAAGCCCATCAGCCAGCCCGTGATCGAAGAGATTGAATTCGACGAGGGGCAGGACCTGAAACTTCGGGCCAGCGTGGAGATCAAGCCCGCCATCGAACTGAAACAGTACCGGGACCTGCGGGTGACCCGGCGGACCGTGAACGCGACGGACGAGGACGTGGACGAACGGCTCGAGCGGTTGCGGGAACGCTACGCCAGCGTGGTACGGATCGACGGGGAAGCGGAGAAGGATCACTTCATCCGTGCCGATATTCAGCACGCCGATGCCGGCGGGGTGCCGATCATCGGACGCAAGGAGGAGAACCAGTTCTTCCAGGTCGGTTCGGGACGGCTGGGCGAGGGGTTCGACACCCAGCTGACCGGCGTCCGGGCCGACGAGGACCGGACCGTGAAGACCACGCTGCCGTCCGATTACCCCGATGAGGACCTGGCGGGCAAGGAGGCCTGTTTCATCGTGCACGTCCACGAAGTACTGGAAAGGCAGTTGCCGGAAGCGGACGACGATTTCGCCGTGGACATCGGGATGGAGAGCCTGGACGCCCTGAAGCAGTCTGTCCGCGAGGAAATCGAGCGGGAACCGGACCTGGAGCTGCGCAGGGACCTGGTCACGCAGATCGTGGACGCCCACGACTTCGAAGTGCCCGAATCCATGATGACGACCTTTCTCGACCAGGTCGTCGCCGACGCGCGCCGGTCGACGCGGGACCAGGATCAAGTCGACGAGAACGCCCTTCGCCAGGAGTACCGGCCGGTGGCGAACAGCCAGATCATGCGCCACCTCATCCTGGACGCCATCGCGGAGCAGGAAGAGCTTGAAGTGGAACAGGAGGAGCTGGACGAGTGGCTGGAGGCGGTCGCGGCAAGGGGGCAGGCCTCGGTCGACCAGGTTCGCCGGCTTTTCCGGGAGAACGGAAGGCTGGACCGCATCGAAGCGGACATCAGGGAAGAGAAAGTCGTTGAATTCCTCGTGGAGCACGCCGACATACAAACGGAGTAGAAGGAGCGCATCATGTTAGTGCCGATGGTGATTGAACAGACGGGCCGCGGGGAACGGGCCTACGACATCTACTCGCTGCTGCTGAAGAACCGCATCGTCTTCATCGGCATGCCGATCGACGACACCATCGCGAACCTGGTGATCGCCCAGCTCCTCTATCTCCAGTACGAAGACGCCGAAAAGGACATCAAGCTGTACATCAACAGTCCCGGCGGCAGCATCACCGCGGGGCTCGCCATCTACGACACCATGCAGTTCATCCAGCCCGACGTGGAGACCTACTGCCTGGGCATGGCCGCCAGCATGGGGGCCTTCCTCCTCACGGCGGGCGGGACCGGCAAACGTTACGCCCTGCCCTATTCGCGCATTCTGATCCATCAGCCTTCCATCCCCCACATGGCCGGCACGGCCAAGGACATCGAGATCCAGGCCGAGGAAATGCTGCGCATGAAGCGTACCATGAACGAGATCATGGCTCACCATACGGGACAGTCGGTGGACAAGATCGAAACGGATACGGACCGGGACTTCTGGATGTCGCCGGAACAGGCCGTGGAATACGGGCTGGTGGACCACGTGGTCGAAACCGCCGCTTCCAGGGCCATCGCCGAGTCGCTGAACGGCAAAACCGCCTAGGATCGGATCATGAAGAAGCGATCGACACCGCGGGACCTGCGCTGCTCCTTCTGCAACCGGAACGCCGACGAGGTGGAACGCCTCATCACGGGCCCGAACGTGTACATCTGCAACGAGTGCATCCTGATGTGCAACGGGATCCTCGAGGAGGAGATGAGTCGCAGCACCCTGTCGACGGTAGAACATCTCCCGTTGCCCACGGAGATCAAGGAGGCGCTCGACGAATACGTCATCGGCCAGGAACAGGCCAAGAAGGTGCTTTCCGTGGCCGTGTACAACCACTACAAGCGGATACAGCACGGCGCTGCCCAGCACGGCGCTGCCCAGGCCGGCGGCGCCACCCAGGCCGGCGGCGCTGGCCAGGCCGGCGGCGCCACCCAGGCCGGTCAGGACGACGTGGAGCTCGAGAAGAGCAACATCTTGCTGATCGGTCCCACGGGCACCGGCAAGACGCTCCTGGCCCAGACCCTGGCGAAGATGCTCCACGTTCCGTTCTGCATCGCGGACGCCACGGTGCTCACGGAAGCCGGATACGTGGGCGAAGACGTGGAGAGCGTCCTGGTACGCCTGCTTCAGGCCGCCGATTACGACGTGCCCAAAGCCGAAAGCGGCATCGTCTATATCGACGAGGTGGACAAGGTGGCGCGCAAGTCGGCCAACCCCTCCATCACCCGCGACGTGTCGGGAGAAGGGGTGCAGCAGTCCCTGCTCAAAATGCTGGAAGGCACCATCGCCAACGTGCCCCCGAAGGGCGGCCGGAAACACCCTGAGCAGAACTTCGTCCAGATCAACACGCGGAACATCCTCTTCATCTGCGGCGGCGCTTTCGACGACCTCGACCAGATCATCGAGCGGCGGACCGCGGAAGGGACCATCGGATTCGGCGGCGTTTCGAAGCACTCCGCGAGCCGCAATACGAGCGAACTCCTCGCCCGGGTCGAACCGGACGACCTTCTGCAGTACGGTCTCATCCCGGAGATCATCGGCCGGCTGCCGGTGATCGCCACATTGGGCGAACTGGACGCCGATGCCCTCATGGAAATCCTCCTCAAGCCCAGGAACGCCCTCGTGAAGCAATACCAGCGGCTGCTCGAAATGGAAGACGTCAAGCTGACCTTTACGGACGAGTCGCTCCAGGCGGTGGTGAACGAGGCGATGGACAAGAAGACCGGCGCGCGGTCGCTGCGGTCCATCCTCGAGGAAGTGATGCTGGACGTGATGTTCAACGCACCTACTCAGGAAGACCTGAGCGAAGTGATCGTCACCGGGGAGACCGTCACTGAGAAATCGCCGCCCGTCTACGTTCAAGGCAAGGAAAGCAAGCAAAGCGCCTGATTCCCCACCCCGCGGCGGCATCAACGGTTTCCCATGATTACCCTCAATCGCAACGAACCCATCACCTTCGACGACAAGCTGCCGCTCATTCCCCTCCGTGAAGTGGTCGTGTTCCCCTACATGGAATACCCCCTCATCATTGCCAGGGATGCCTCCATCAAGGCCCTGGAGCACGGGGTCAACAACGACCGGCTGCTCTTCCTGACCGCCCAGCGGAACCCGGATATCGAGCAACCCGCGAAGGGGGACGTGCACCGGACCGGCATCGTGGCCCGTATCCTGCAGGTAGTGAAGCTGCCCAATGGCCTGATCCGCGTGCTCGTCGAGGGGATCGTCCGCGCCCGGATCGTCCGGTTCCTGTCGACGGAACCCTACATGCGGGTGAAGATCACCCTGGTCGAGGAGGCCGGAGACACCGAAGCGGAGGTGCAGGCGAGACTGCGGACCGTCGTGGACCAGTTCACGGAGTATATCAAGCTGAACCAGCAGGCGCCCGACGAGATCCTGCTGTCCCTGCAGAACATGGACGACGCCCAGCGCCTGGTGGATACGATGTCGGCCTTCATCCAGCAGAGCCCCCAGGTCAAGCAGCGTCTCATCGAGGCGCCGTCGATCATCGAGCAGCTCGACGAACTGGCGGCCCTCCTGGCCACGGAGCTGGAGATCCTGGAGATCAAGAACCAGCTCGACGGGGAGGTCCGGGACCGCATCACCAAGTCGCAGCGGGAGTTCTTTCTCCAGGAACAGATGCGCGTGATCAAGCAGGAACTGGGCGAGCTGGAGGACCTGCCGGAGAACCCGGACGGCCTGGCCCAGCAGATCGCGGACGCGAAAATGCCCAAAGAGGCCCACGAAAAGGCCATGAACGAGTTGGAGAAGCTCCAGCAGATGCACCCGACTTCACCCGAAGCGACGGTGATCCGGAACTACCTGGAATGGCTCGTCGAGGTCCCGTGGCGGAAACGCACGCGGGACAGCCGGGACATTGGCCGGGTGGCGTCCGTGCTCGACGCCGATCACTACGGGCTGGAAAAACCCAAGGAACATATCCTCGAGTACCTGTCGGTCATCCAGTTGACGCGGCACCTTAAGGGACCGATCCTGTGCCTGGTCGGCCCGCCCGGCGTGGGCAAGACGTCCCTCGGCCGTTCGGTCGCGCGCGCCATGGGCCGCAAGTTCGTCCGCATGTCCCTCGGCGGCGTGCACGACGAGGCCGAGATCAGGGGTCACCGCCGGACCTACATCGGTTCCATGCCCGGACGCATCATCCAGGCGATGCGTCGCGCCAAGTCGGTCAATCCGGTCATCCTGCTCGACGAGGTGGACAAACTCGGCCGGGACGTGCGCGGCGACCCCGCGTCGGCCCTGCTCGAGGTGCTGGATCCCGAACAGAACAATGCCTTCAACGATCACTACCTGGAGGTGGATTACGACCTGTCCCGGGTACTGTTCCTCACGACGGCCAACACCACCGAAACCATCCCCCCGGCACTGAACGACCGCATGGAGATCCTCGAGCTGCCCGGTTATCTCGAAACGCAGAAACTGGCCATCGCGAAAGAGTTCCTCGTGCCGAAGCAGATCACGTCCCACGGACTGAAGAAGGAACGTGTCACCTTCAGGAAGGACGCCCTGCTGGCCATCATCCGGGAGTATACCCGCGAGGCCGGCGTCCGTGGACTGGAACGCCACATCGCCGCGGTCTGCCGCAAACTGGCCCGCAAGGTAGTGGAAGGGAAGTCCGGCAAGCGGATGCAGGTTACGCGCAACCAGCTTTCAGGTTACCTCGGCGTTCCGCGCTACCTGGACTCCGAAGTAGTGAAACAGGACTCGGTGGGAATCGCCACGGGACTTGCGTGGACGCAGTCGGGCGGCGACATCCTCACCATCGAGGTCAGTGTCCTGAACCGCCGCGGCGCCGGGAGACTGACGCTGACCGGCCAGCTGGGGGAAGTGATGCAGGAGTCGGCCCACGCGGCACTCACCTACGCCCGGTCCAGGGCGCCTTCGCTGGGACTCGAACCGGATTTCTACAAGAACGTCGAGATCCACGTGCATATGCCCGAAGGCGCGATCCCCAAGGACGGGCCTTCCGCCGGCATCACGATCGCGACGGCGCTCTGTTCGGCGCTGACCGGCGTGCCGGTCCGGTGCGACATCGCCATGACGGGCGAGATCACGCTCCGGGGAAACGTCCTGCCCATCGGCGGACTGAACGAGAAGCTGATCGCCGCGCTCCGGGCCGGCATCAAGGAAGTGGCGATACCGCTCCGCAACCGGAAGGACCTCGTGGACGTGCCGCCGGAGGTGAAGGACGGGATCGAGATCATCCCGGTATCGACCATGGACGAAGTCCTCAAGCGGACCATGGGCATGACGGTCGTGGAATCCCGTGTGCCCGCCCTGCTCCCCGCCCAGTCCGTCGCCCAGCCGTCCATTAAGCCGGTCTAGCGGTCAACGGCCGGCCTGGGCCGCTGCCTCCAGATCAGCCACCAGTTCGCCACTGCCTGCAATCTCCAGCGTTCTCCGCGTTCCCGCTCCGATTTCGATGTTTACCGTTACCGCGTCGGACGGCATGATCCCCGGAAACTTGTCTCCCCATTCGACCAGGCAGACGCACGCGTCCAGGTATTCGTCGAAGCCGAGGTCCAGTACCGACTCGGGGTCGTCCAGGCGGTAGAGATCGAAGTGGGCCACGGGGACCCGCCCAGGCTGACCAAGCTGACCAAGCTGACCAGGCTGACCGTAGTATTCGTTCACGAGGGTGAAGGTGGGACTCGTGACCGGTTCCGCGACACCGAGGCCCGCGCAGATCCCCTGGATGAAACAGGTCTTCCCCGCGCCCAGGTCTCCGGACACCCGCACCGTGTCCCCCGGCGCCAGCCACGCCGCAAGCCGTCTCCCGACCCGCGCGGTCTGCCCGGGTCCGTCCGTGTCGAAACTGCGCCGTACGGGACGGTCCTGCGCGTCCCCATGTATCGAAGCGTTCACCCGATTTCCTTGAGTCCACCCATGTAGGGGATCAGGACTTCCGGGATGCGGATGCTGCCGCGCCCGGTCTGGTAGTGCTCCAACACCGCGATCAGGGTCCGCGCCATGCCCATGCCCGATCCGTTCAGGGTATGCACGAACTGGCTTTTCCCGTCCTTGTTCCGGTACCGGATCCCGCTTCTCCGCGCCTGGAAATCCTCGAAATTGCTGCAGGAAGAGACCTCCAGCCACCGGTCTACCCCGGGCGCCCAGGCTTCCAGGTCATAGCACTTGGCCGCCGCGAAACTCAGGTCGCCCGTGCTCAGTGAAACCACGCGGTACGGGATGTTCAGCAGCTGCAGCACTTCCTCCGCGTCGTTTACCAGCGTCTCAAGTTCATCGTAGGAGGTCTCCGGACGGACGAACTTGACCATCTCCACCTTGTCGAACTGGTGCACCCGGATCAGGCCGCGGGTCTCCCGCCCGTAGGAACCGGCCTCGCGGCGGAAGCAGGGGCTGTAGGCCGTGTAGTAGATCGGCAGGTCGTCCTCGGAAAGGATCTCGTCACGGTGCATGTTGGTGACGGGAACTTCCGCCGTGGGGATGAGGAACAGGTCGTCCAGGTCGGTCCGGTACATGTCCTCTTCCATCTTCGGCAGCTGGCCCGTGCCGAACATGCTCTGGCGGTTCACGATGTAGGGCGGGATGACTTCCGTGTACCCGTGCTTCTGGATGTGCAGGTCGAGCATGAACTGGATCAGCGCGCGCTGCAGCCGCGCGCCTTCGCCCTTGAAGAGGACGAAGTGGCTGCCCGATATCTTGCCCGCTCTTTGAAAGTCGATGATGTCGAGCGCTTCTCCCAGGTCCCAGTGGGCCTTGCGCTCGAAATCCACATCGGGCGTGGCCCCCCAGCGGCGCACCTCCACGTTGGCGCTTTCGTCGGCGCCGACCGGCACCGAGGGATGGGGTATGTTGGGCAGGCGCTCGAGCACGGACTGCAGGCTGTCCTGGAGGCCGGCCAGATCGGTGTCGATCCCTTTGATGCGCACGGACACCTCCCGCATCTCCTCGATCCGTACGGAAGCGTCTTCGCCGTCGCGTTTCATCGAGGCGATTTCGTCGGACACGGTGTTCCGCCGCTGCTTGAGCGACTCGCTCGTCTGCAGCAGTTCCCGCCGCCGGGCATCCAGGTCGAGGAACCCGTCGACGTCGACCCGCTCGTTCTTGTTCGCCGCCGCCTGCTTTACCACGTCGGGGTTGTTCCTGACGAATCGCTGGTCTAACATGATCCCTCCGTGTCCGTGGATGATCTGCCGCAATAAACCACGGTAAAATAGGAAGAGGCCTTCGCGCCCGGCAAGCAGAAACGAAGCGTTGGCGGACGCGCACGTGGACGCGCACGTGGATGCGCACGTGGACGCGCCGGCCGGGCAGTTTATCGCTTCCTGTACTCCAGCATGCCCCAGTGGCAAAGGGCGAAGTCGTATTTGACCGGATCTTCCGGGTCGAATCTCCTCAGCGCCCGCGTGACCTCCTCGGCCATCTTCCAGTCAGCCTGCTTCCGGGACGTCAGGCCCAGCCGCCTGGAAATCCGCGCCACGTGGGTGTCGATCGGCATCACCAGGCGGGCGGGCAGAATACGCGGCCAGAGGCCCAGGTCCGGAGCTTCCCGCCGGACCATCCACCGGACGTAAAGGTTCATCCGCTTGCAGGCGCTGCCCGAAACCGGGGAGGGCAACAGGTAGCGGATCCCCGTTTTCGTCCCGTGCCGCTCGCGCCGCTCCCCGGGATGGATCTCCCGCGTGTATCCGAGCAGCGTATCGGTGAAATGAGCAAGCGCGGGACCCGTGTGGTTATCCGATGGGCAATGGCCCGCGGCGAACAGCGCGCCGAGGGAACCGTGCCGCCGAAGGGCCTTCCCCACGACCGCGACAAGGGAAGAAAGGTCCCGTCCCCGCGTCCACCGGTATACGAATCCGTCGAATCGTCCGCCGTCCCGCCCGGGATCGTAACCCATGACGAAGTCCCAGGGCGCGTCTCCCATCCTTCCCAACGCCTCGCCGGCCGCGTCCATGATCGTTTCCGCCCGGCCGTAAGCCAGCGAAGCCGCCACCAGACCGGCGATCTCCTGGTCTTCCGGACGTTCGAAGCGTCTTACCACTTCGAGCGGGTCGGGCGAGATCATGGAAGGATCGAAGGAACGGTACAGGACTTCCAGCCGGTTCCCGATCGCGGTCCAGTCGATACGCGTCATGGCGAAACGTCCGTGTTGCGGGCCAGGATTTAAGCCCGGGGTTCGGTTAAGGGATGGCGTATGCGGCTTGACTTGAATATAATTGACTTGAATATATTCGTATTTCGCGATTCCCGTAACCCGATTCGTGCCGGCTCCGCACCGGGCCTGCAAAGGCCGGCCGCGGTCCGTCGGCTAGGCGCTCGCATGAACCCCGAGCAGTTGATTCAGCAAATTGACCGAGGCCGGATCGAAGCGGTGTACTTCTTCTCCGGCGACGAGGCGTACCGGAAGGAAGAAGCCGTGGATACGCTGGTCGCCCGGGTCGTCGAGCCGGGGACGGAGGCGTTCTGCATGGACGTGCTTCGCGGCGACGAAAGCGACGCTGCGGCGATATTGACCGCCGCGTCCCTCGTGCCCATGATGACCGACCGCCGGGTGGTCGTCGTCCGGGATTTCAACAAGTTGCCGCAGAAGGACAGGGAAGCCGTGGCGGACTACGCGGAGCGGCCCGTGCCGAGTACGGTCCTGGTGCTCGAAGCGCCCCGGGTGAACCTGAAGACCAGGCTGTACGAACGGCTGGCGGCGTCGGCGGTCTCGGTGGTGTTCTACCCCCTGTTCCCGGAACGGGTTCCTTCCTGGCTTCAGCAGCAGGCGAAACGTTACGGAAAGCGGCTGACCCCGGAAGCCGCGCATCAATTGCAGGCGGTCGTGGGGACCGACCTGGGGGAACTGGCCGGAGAGGTGGAGAAACTGGCCGTGTTCGTCGGTGGCCGGGATACGATAGCGGCCGGCGACGTGGAGAGTACGCTCGGTCCCGTTCGCGCGGGGACGGTTTTCGACATCGCCGAGGCCGTCGGCGAGAAGGACCTGGCCCGGGCGCTGGTGGCCTACGAGCGTGCGATAGACGGCGGCGACGCGCCTCAGGCCATCGTGGCGCTCTTCGTCCGCCACCTGGTGATCCTCTGGAAGATCAGGTTCCTGAAAAGGGAACGCCGGACGGACGACGACATCAAGAAGAGGCTGCAGCTGGGATGGGGGTTCAACCGGTTCTACAACCGTTATGCCGCGCAGTCCAGGCTGCTGGCGGGACGGGACCTGCTCAGCGGGTTCGAGGCGCTCTACGAAGCCGATACGGCCCTGAAGTCCAGCGCGTTGCCGCCCGAACTCGTCATGCGGCGGCTGTTGTATTCCTTGTGCACCGGACACGCGGCATAGCCGCAATGTCACGGAGGGCCGGCCAGGCGCCATGGGCGCCGCTATTGTGAAACCGACCGAAGGCATCGTAATCAGGGAACACCGGGGCGTGTTCGACGTGGAGACCCGGCACGGGATCTTCGCCTGCGCGTTGCGCAGCAGGATGAAGAAGGCGCTGATCTATCCGGAACGGGACGACCAGCATCACTCCGTCGAGCAGGTCGGCCGTATCGACGCCGTGAATCCCGTGGCCATCGGCGATCGCGTGCGCGTCGTGGAGGACCAGGGCGAGACCGGCGCCATAGAGGAAGTGCTCCCGCGCCGCTCCAAACTCTCCCGTCTCGCCCCCGGCAAGCGGCGCATGGAACAGATCATGATCGCCAACGCCGACCATCTCGTCGCCGTCTTCTCGGTGCGGGACCCGCGCCCGAACCTGCAGCTGCTGGACCGCCTGCTCGTGGCCGCGGAGGCCGGCAACCTCGCCCCGGTCATCTGCCTGAACAAGATCGATCTGTCGAAGGACGGGGACCCGGACATCGCGGCGATCTACGAACGGTGCGGCTTCCGCGTCATCCCGGCCAGCGCCGTGACGGGGGAAGGAGTCGACCTGCTGAAAGCCACGCTTCGGAACCGGGTTTCCGCGATCGCGGGCCCGTCCGGCGCGGGGAAGACTTCCCTGCTGAACGCCATGCAACCCGGCCTTGGACTGCGGGTCCGCGAGGTGAACCGGACGACGGGCCGCGGCCGGCACACCACCACCTATCTCGCCGCGCACCGGCTCGATGCGGGGGGCCTGGTGATCGACTCTCCGGGGATCCGGGAATTCAGCCTGTGGGACGTATCGCCGCGCGAGCTACCGGAGTTGTTCCCCGAAATGCGCGGCCACCTGGCGGGTTGCAGGTTCCACGACTGCACGCACGTCCACGAACCGGACTGTACACTGCGGGCTGCCGTGGCAACGGGCGACGTGTCACGTGAGCGATACGACAGCTACGTCGCGTTGCGTAAAGAACTGGACGGGGGGCGACCTGACGGGCGATAGGCGTCGTGCCGGACGGCGGCGGTCCGTTGTGCCGGACAGCGGCGGGGCGTCGTGCCGGACGGCGGCGGTCCGTTGTGCCGGCAGGTCGGCTGACCGGACGGTGGACGGCAAGGTGGTAATCAGAACCCGATGCCCCGGTCCGGGTCGGCGCATATCCCGGAGAAGGTGACCAGTTCGTCCAGGGTCAGTTCCATCTCCCGGCCCGTGGCGAGACGATTCGATCGGATGACGACGTTCAGGTGGTTGGGCAGGTGCGTCTCGTCGAAACCTGTTATCGTCCCGATCTCTTCCTCCCGGACAGAGACCGTGTCCCCGCAGAGCAGCAGTCCCGCTTCCGAAACTTCCGCGAATCCGATGTAGGCGGTCCGGTCCACGTTCGAACCCGGTCCGACGCCTTCTTCGTCGGTGCAGATGAGTTCCAGGACATCGCCCCGCCGCACCGCCCGGGAAAGCTGGAGGATCAGGTTCAGTCCCCGGTCCTCCTCGGTCAGGTCCAGCACGGCGAAAAGGCGCGCCGACAGTTCCGTCTTGCTCGAGTAGTGCGCCCGGTTGACCTTGCCTTCTATGTGAGGATCCCTGGACTTCGCCATAGCAGGTCCCTTCCCGGTTAGCGTTACATGCGCCGTTTCACTTGAGGTCACTTGCGGCTGAATTCCGCGAGCAGGACGCCGATCGCATCCTGTGCACTGCGCGCCGTAGACGCCGGACCGACGAAGTTGTTCACCAGGATCGAGAAGACCAGGGGCTCGCCGTCTCGGGTATGGACGTAACCACTCAGGCAGCTCACACCGGTCAGCGTGCCGGTCTTCGCCCTGAGATTGCCCATGGCCTCCGTGTCCTTCATCCGGTTCGCCAGGGTTCCGTCCACTCCGGCGACGGGCAGTGCCTCCCTGAATTCGTCGCCGATTTCGGGATCGTGGTACGCCGCCGTAAGCAACGCCGCGACCTGGTCGGGCGATACGTAGTTGTACCACGAGAGCCCGGATCCGTCCGCGAATCGGTAGGCCTCGGGATCCAGGCCGATGTAGTCCGCCAGGACCTGCCGGAGGGCGGCCAGCCCGTCGGCGGAAGAGCCCGGTTCGCCCGTCGTGTGGCGTCCCATGGTCTTTATAAGCAGTTCCGCCGTCAGGTTGTGGCTGTACTTGAGCAGACGGGCCAGGGCCCCGGTCACCGGCGGTGAACGGTAGGTCGCCACCGTCCGGGCGCGGGTCGGCGTGACGCCTTTTCGGACCGGTCCCGTCACGCGGACGCCGCGGGCCTGCAGCCTGTCCCGGAACAGTTTTCCCGCATACAGATCGGGCGCTTCGACAGACCGGAAGTACTCCCGCTCTTCCGCGTCCTTGGCGACCCGGCCGGTTATGGTGATCCGGTTGGACCGCGACGGCCAGTCGCGCTCGATCCTGAGCGGTTCGGCGGACACGGTATCCCCCGCTGCCGCCGTCAGGGCTTCCACTACAAAATTAACGGATGTCGTCGGCGGATCGACCCGGACCGTTACGGGCGCGCCGACGGCGGCCCCGGGCGAAATGCCGATCTTCACGCTGTTTCCGTTTACCGAAAGCGCGTTCAGTGAGGCGGAGTAACTGTACTGCACGTCGTCCCACATCCACCCTTCACCGTAGGGCACCCGGTCCAGGTAGGCGTCGTCGACGACGATGTCGCCCACGATGACCCGCGCGCCGTACGACCCGGCGATAAGGCCGGCGAGGCTGTCCAGGTGCGCCGATTCCAGCATGGGGTCCCCGCGGCCGAGCAGGTACAGCGACGTGTTCAGCGTGTCGCTTCCGGCAGCGGCGTCTCCGTCCGCGAGGACGCTCGTCTGGTAGCGGTAGTCGGGGCCCAGGGTCCGCAGGACGCCCAGGGCGGTGAAGAGCTTGGTATTGGACGCGGGGTGGAACAGTCCGTCGGAATGCCGCGCGAAGAGTACCCGGCCCGTGACCGGCGAAACGACCTTCACGCCAACGGTCATGGGCGCCAGGTCCGGATGGTCCAGGATCCGGCTTATGTCCTCCGCCAGGCGGCGTTCCGGCCCGGAAGGCCCCCCGCGGAACTGCAGGGGACCGCCGCAGGCGAGCACAAGCAGGGCCAGGACCGGCAGCAGGATGCCGGCGGCAGTGACTGAAAAGGCGGCCGCGCCGAATATCGGTTTCGTTCTCATGACAGCACCCGGTCGATCGCCCGGACCACGTCGTCGTACCGGGCAGGCAGTTCCAGGGGGGATTGTCCATGTCTCACGTCGACGCCGTCCAGGCAGTCCTCATGGTATCCGACCTTGAAATCGGTGAACTTCAGTCCGTTCGCCGTGGAGATGATGATGACGCGGTCCGTGGACCGGATCTCGCCCCGTTCGACCATCTTGAAGAGCGCGGCCAGCGCGACGCCCGTGTGCGGACAGTTGTAGAGCCCGGTCAGGTCGCCGCGGGCGGAGGCATTCGCGATCTCGTCCTCGGTGGCCTGTTCGACCTTGCCGTCGAAGGCCTTCAGCACGCGGACGGCGCGCTTGTAACTGACGGGGTTGCCGATCTGGATGGCGCTGGCCACCGTCGACTCGGCGTGGATGGGTTCGTATTCATCGAATCCCTTGAGGTAGCTCTGGTAGAGCGGATTGGCCCGTGCGGCCTGCGCGCAGACGATGCGCGGCCGCTTGTCGATCAACCCGAGTTCTTCCATCATCAGGAACCCCTTGCCCAGCGCGGAGACGTTGCCCAGGTTGCCGCCGGGTATGATGATCAGGTCGGGCACCTCCCAGTCGAACTGCTGGCAGATCTCGATCCCGATCGTCTTCTGGCCTTCCAGGCGGAGGGAGTTCATGGAGTTTGCGAGGTAGATGCCTTCACTTTCGGCCACCCGCTGGACGATCTCCATGCATCCGTCGAAATCCGTATCCAGCGACAGGGTCAGCGCGCCGTGGGAGATGGGCTGAATAAGCTGGGTCACGGAGACCTTGTCCCGGGGCAGGAACACGATGGCCGGGATGCCCGCGGAGGCGCAATAGGCCGCCAGCGAAGCCGAGGTGTCTCCCGTCGACGCGCACGCGATCCCCCGGATGCCCTGGCCTTCCTCGATCATCTGGTTGACCATGGAGACCAGCACGGTCATGCCCAGGTCCTTGAACGAACCGGTGTGGTTGTTGCCGCACTGCTTCACCCAGAGGTCGCCCAGGCCGAGTTCCTCGCCGAGCCGCTCAGCCCAGAAAAGGTTGCTGCCGCCCTCGTAAATGGAGACGACGTGCTGGTCGTCCACCGCGGGACAGACCCATTCCTTCTTGCCCCAGACCGAACTCCCGTATGGATACTCCGTCCGCCGGTACCGTTCGTCGAAGAGCCTCATCCACGCCGCGGCGCCCCGGGCCTTCAGGCTGTCCATGTCATGCACGACGTCGAGGAGGCCCCCACAGACCCGGCACCGGTAGATGATTTCGTTCAACGGATAGGTCTCGCCGCAGCCTTCGATGCAGTGAAACCTGGCCCTGTATTCCATGGGGGACCTGCTTTTTGAGCCCGCCATCGCCTGTTTTTTTGAACAAAATGAAATAATAATGTTGACTATGAATGGGACCGGATATATACTTACTACTCGTTGCAAGCGAATAACCAAACATAGCCGAACCATTACCAGCGCAACACCTTATGCGCGTCCGTACATAATGTCAAGAAAGATATGACGGCGGTCGCGGGGTTGCAATGAGTACGATAGCGTAATGGATTCGGACCGTGTTGTGCAATTCGTTTCAGCCCGTATCGAAGGATGAAAATTATTTCGTGTTTCGTGTTGTCCGGAACGACCCCTTACAGGTGGCAGAATACGGCACATGGACTTGTTACACCTAGAGCCCCAATGGGTTCCGGGCAGGGAGTTGTGCGCGCCGGCGGGCGAATCGAAATCTGGCACGTTGTTTGCATTAAATAGGAACTTGGAATCCTGACATCCAAAATCGATGTTTCGTCGCGTGTTCACGCCCTTGCACGCGGCCGTCATGTATGTCGTTTCTAGTATTTTAAGGTATTCAGATTACTTATTTATATACGATTGCCCCAATACCATCGCTGGAGGGAGGTGAGTGTCGAAAGAAGTGCGGTTGGAATTTGAAGTCGAGTCTGCAACATTACGATACCGTCAGCAGGCCGGGGCAAGCTGACAATAATCAGAAGGGCTCTGTTAAACGAGGAGTGAATTAGATGTCTATAACAATTTCACGAGCTTTGCGCTTCGCATTCGCTTTCGCGTTAGTGCTCAGCATCTCGACGGATGCACAGGCGCAGTTGTCGCTGGGTAAGATTTCCGGTGTCGTGGTCGACAGCGCGACGCGGGAACCGCTGCCGGCAGCCAGTGTCCAAGTCGAGGGCACGGTTCTGGGTGCGATGGCGAATGACATGGGCGAGTACTTTATCCTGAACGTACCGCCCGGCAACTACAACCTGGTGGTGAACGTCATCGGCTACGTCCCGGTGAGGGCCGTGGGTACGTTGGTGAATGCCGACTTGACCACGACGCTCAACTTCGAGCTGGAATCCACGATTCTCGAATCCGCGGAGGCGGTCGAGGTCGTGGCGACGCGGGATCTGGTCGAGAAGAGCCTTACCTCCACCCGGACCATCGTGCAGGCCGAGGAAATCCACTCGATGCCGGTGATCAGCATTTCCGAAGTGGTCCTGACCACTGCGGGAAGTTTCGCCGGTAACCTCCGAGGCGGTCGCGCGGAGGATCAGCAGACCACGCTCGACGGGGCCACGGTAACCGGGCAGCGTACGAATACGAGACAGGCGTTTGCGGTCAACCCCTACATGATCCAGGAACTCGAGGTCAAGACGGGTACGTTCAACGCCGAATACGTGAACGCACTGGCCGGCATTACCTCGGTGGTGACCCGCGAAGGCGGCGCCAGCTACAACGGTAACTTCGAATACCGCACGCTGGGCCAGAAGGGTCTCAACTGGGTCAAGCCGCCGGATATGGATATCGTGGACGCGTACCGGGCAGGGACCTGGTCCGAGGAGGACCTGCGCAAGGTCATCCAGGACGCGATCGACAAGACGAACGCCTTCAACAGCGACCCGGCCCGCGCGGACGACGGTCTCAGGCTGCAGGATCCCTTCGACGTGTTGGACATGACCGGCGCGCCGGACAGCTGGTCCGCCATCTACAAGCGCGACAACTATTATTGGGATTATGACCGGGTCATTCCGGAGGTCGAGGCCATCAACTGGTCCTATCTGACCGACGGTTTGCCGGAAGCCCAGGCCAATAGTTTCGCAGTGGACCGGTCGTTCCATCTGGACAAGTACAACCAGTTCGCCCGGAACAACCGGACGGAGAAGCGCCCGGTACAGATCGACTTCGGCATGGGCGGTCCGCTGGGCAGCAAGTTGAACTGGTTCGCATCGGGCCGGTTCGCGGAGAGTTGGGGACGGAATCCCAATGACTACGCGCGCGTGATGAACACCTTCGTCAAGATGACCTACCGGCCAGAGACCGCCATGAAGCTGTCCATGTCCGGACTCATCGAAGACCAGGGTTTCTTCAGCAAGAAGGGCAATCGTGGTTCGGGCAGCGTCGGCGGGATTTTCGATCCGGGCTCCTCGAACTATGCCTGGAAGTACAATAAAGAAGGTCTCAACCAGGATTACGGCGGCCGGCTGCACTTCAACCTGGCGTTTACCCATACGCTCAGCCCTCGTACCTTCTACGAGATCCGCTTCAGCCACCTGCGCGAGTACAACGAACGCTATAATCCCAAGTACGGCAAGGAGCCCCTGCCGGCCCTTACCGATGCGTTCATCCACTCCGTGGGTTATTCGCCGCTTGAGCAGGGCGCCGGTACGCAGGTGCCTTATATCCTGTACGGCGATGAGGCCTACGCTTCGATCGACTTCGGTAACTACACGAGTCGACGCCCGTTCAAGACCGACATAAATTTCGCCATTACGAGCCAGATGACCTCGAATCATCAGCTCAAGGGCGGATTCGGCATTACGATGAACGATTACGAAGAGAACACGCGGGGTCCCGCCCGGGGTAACGCCGTGACGCTCTTCAACGACCTCAACCGGGATCCGACGGCCAGCGTCCTGCCCCTCGCTGGACGTCAGGCGCACGTTTACCCGGTCGAGTACTTCGCATACATGCAGGACCGGATCGAGTACGGTAGCCTCGTGGTGAACGCGGGACTGCGTCTGGACATCTTCGATGCCAACGCCAACGCGATCAACCCGTACCGTCCGCGTCCGGGTCCCGATCCCGAGCATGACGATCCCGAATACCGCACGCTCGAGCCGTCGATGAAGACGGGTCTCGCACCGCGCCTGGGTATCTCTCACCCGATCACGGATCGCGCCGCGCTGCATTATTCGTACGGGATCTTCAACCAGCGCCCGTCGCTGGAAAGACTGTTCACCGGTCTGGTTCAAACCTCGTCATTCGAGCGGAACCACGGAAACCCGGATCTGCCGTTCCAGAAGTCCACGAACTACGAGATGGGTCTGCAGGCCGAGGTCTATCCCGGGTACTACCTGGACGTCACGGGTTATTTCCGGGACGTGAACAACCTGCCGCTGGTATGGCTCTTCGCGCCCGATGTCGCTTTCATCGGCGGTTCGCAGCGCGAGATTTCCATACTGCTTCCGACTCATGCCCAGGATACACGGGGACTTGAGGTGTCGGTGCGGCGCCAGATGGCCAACCGGTTCTCGGTACGGGCCAACTACACCCTGGCTTTCACGTCCGATCTGACGACGCCTCAAACGGTTCGTGAGCGCGGCGGCGAGACAGTGCTCGTATTCTCCGACTTCGTGGATGGAACTCCGACGCCGGATACCTACATACGCGAGTTCACCAGTTTCGATCGTCGTCACCGGATCGTTGCGAACCTCCTGGTCGAGCTGCCCTATGGTATAAACGCTTCCTTCCTGACCAAGGCGCAGAGCGGCAACCAGTACCGCACGTCCAGCGATCAAGCGATCGATCCGCTCGGTCTGCTTGCTGCTTCGCAGCGTTCGCCCTGGACGTGGACGACCGACCTGTACGCCCAGAAGTCTTTCGATCTCGGCGCGGTACGGTTGGGCGTGTTCACCCAGGTTAACAATCTCTTCGACCGGACGAATATCTACAGCATCGTCAGCAATGCTGCCAATGCAGCCGGCGATCGTTGGCACCGTCGTGGAGATCCTGTAGGCCTCGTAGGCGGTCCGGTAGGTGGCATCGGCTCGCAGGCCAACGGACCACGCGATATCTGGGTGGGTCTCAACTTAGCTTGGTAAATCCAACGCGAGGAGACGCGCATTTCCCGCGCGTCTCCTCGCCAGGTTGGCGACGTTCGCAAGACGTTGCCGGCATAAGGAGGTTCATTTTGAAGAAATGGCGTCGATATGTAACAGCCGGAGCGGTCGTGTTTACGACGGCGCTTGCCCTGGGGGTCGCTCAATACCTCACGGCGTTGCCGGACGCCCCGGCAAGATCCGCGGCGACTCAGGGGTCTCCGATCCCGAACGAGTTGGCCCTGGACGAAAGACAGGATGCCTATATTGGCGGCCAGACCTACATGGCCATCATGAACTCGGAAATCACCGATACCTACACCGGCGTAGGCTGGCGGGGATCGGGCCGTTCCATGAGTCCCACGATGGGCTTCCCGTCGTACACCTTTCCCGCGGGCGGGTTGGATGCGCCGCTGTGGGCGTCGGCCTTCGGGATTACGGCCTATCAGCCCAACGCCGTGGCCGGTATGCCCATCAGCCGTGCTGAAGGCGATTTCATCGGTACCACCAACGTTTACCGTGCACCGCCTCACCAGCGCGAGCAGGCGCCCCAGGGCTTCTGGTCCGATCAGGGTGGATCAACGAGCCCGGGTTTTGCTGGTGGCACCGTGGGACCTGGCGGTTACCGCGAGCCGTTCATTACGGAAACGACGTTCAATACGAATGCCGGCATCCGTGTCCAGCGTCAGTCGTACAGCTTCAGCTACGGCTACGGTCATACGAATGATTTCATCCTGCTGCGTCACGTGCTGCACGTGCACGGTGATGTCGATGTGAATCAGGACGGCACGCTGGAAGAGCAAGGCGTTACGATCAAGAACTTCCTGATCATCTTCAATTACGACTTTGATATTCCCTGGACGAACAACCCACTCCTGACCGGTGGGGCGATCGGCGGCGGAACCGGCGGCGACGACAAGCAGCCGCCCGCCATGTTCAGTCGTGTGATGCCTCTCGCCGTGCCGGAAGGATTGATCAATTCGGGTCGATACAACCAGGCGCCCTTCAGCGATCGTTTCTATTCGGGTCTGGTTACCATGTTCGACGAGGACAATCCGAACCATCCGGGGATCGATTCCTACGTGTGGAATACGACCAACGGTAACTTCAATCCGCTGCACGTGGGCGAGGCCTCCCTGCTGGTCCTGGAAGGTTCCGGCGACGATGATATGTACGGGGATCTGAACAATGTCGCGGCGCTGGATATCTATGACGCGCCTTCCGTCGGCCTGTTCAATACCCACGAATGGTGGATCGCCGACCTCAGGACCGTTTTCGGCTGGTACGAGGGTTCCCTTACCAAGTACCTCGAGAACAAGAAAGTCAACGTGCCGGGCGGAAGCAGTTCACCGCATCCGGATCTCTTTACCAGTGGCTCTCCGCTTGATAGAAACTCCGATATCAGCACCTGGACTGCCAAGACGCAGCCGGGTGGATCGGCCGCGGGCATGGGCCTGATGTGGGGCGACCCGCGTAACCTGACCCAGTCCGGCAACCCCGGCGTGGCCAATGGTGTGCAGCCTGGTCAGTATGACAGCTTTACGCTCTTCGATCTCGACGGCGTGTTCCGGGGCATCGTGCCCGATCCGTACAACGGAAGCGACACGAAGGAAGAGACCTCGGGCGCCGGTTGTATCCGGAACGCCCTTGGCTGGGGCCCCTACACCAAGGCGCCCGGCGAGGATCTGTCCATCTGGCACGCTGATGTCGTCGGCGCCGGCAAGGACGGCACTTACGACGTGTACCTCCGTGCCATGGACGTGTGGATGCAGCGGAAGTACAACATGGCCAACAACACGTACTACTGGGACGGCTCCAATGACCGCACTGTCCCAATGTACAACGCTGATGGTTCCGTCATGCGGGACGGTGGCGGCGCAGTCATGACCGCGACGCACAACCCCGGTCGCGGTGCAGCCAGCGGCGCGCTGTTCCATCCGCCTCCGCCTCCTACCCTGTCGGTCTTCCCGACCGCCAACGGTACGATCGCGCTGGCATGGGCCAACAATGCGGAAACGGCTAGGGATCCGGGCCTGGGCCGCGCGGACTTCTCGAAGTACCGCGTGTACCGTGCTTCCGGTTTCATTGATCAGTTCCCGACCGCTACGGTGGCCCATGAAGTCGGTTACAACAGTACGGTGATTCCGCCGAACCTGGGTCTGAGCGAAGGCGCTGCACCGGTCACGGACGTAACCGATCCGACGAGTGCCGCGGTGAAGCAGGGCCATCCCTACGCCCGGTTCATCCACGAAGGGCTGACCCTCGGTGCCGATTATAACATCGGCCGGGTATACGACTTCGTGGCTGACGACCTGGTGAAGCGCTTCGCAGCGCCGAACTTCTCCGGTCCGTACGTCCAGATCGCTGAATTCGGCGGCGGCGGCGGAAATCAGACCAACAGCCTGAATCCGCCGGAGTCCGTTTCCTATCCGAACCCGTATCCGGCTGGCAGCAGGCTGCCGGGTTTCGAGGATGATTTCATCGAAACCAAGCCCAGTTCGGCGCAGATCGTCGAAGCAAACAACGCACTGGGCGCCACGACGGCCATCGCCACC
The DNA here is from genome assembly GCA_026702745.1 of Gemmatimonadota bacterium. Taxonomy (NCBI): domain Bacteria; kingdom Pseudomonadati; phylum Gemmatimonadota; species Gemmatimonadota bacterium. The sequence goes on along the minus strand of JAPPBT010000102.1, from coordinate 48,716 downwards.
AGCTTCTCGGATCGCTATCCGGATGCCATCGGATCCGGTGATGCGCAGATTACCAGTGTTGGCGGTATTCCCACCGATCCCCGACTGGTGGGCAAGAGCGGTTATATGTTCGAGGATCGCTCCGTGCTGATCGGGTTCAGCTACTGGTACTACGTAGCCTCGGTGGATACCGAAAGCGCGCAGCAGCACGATTTCGACAACTACGTCGCAGATCAGGGTTCTTCGCAGCGCGTGATCACCCGTACCATCAATGGCCTCGAGAGTTTCTACACGATGAACGCAAACGGGACGGACGGACGCTGGCACGGTCAGTATCCCTACCGGGGTCTGACGGTGGGTCCGCAGGTTCCGGGACAGGACGTCATCCCGACAACCGTGGTCCGTAACGACGTGGTCGGCGGTGTGGCGGAGTTTGAGAATCTGATGACGGTCGCACCCAACCCCTTTGTCTTCCAGGCCCAGTGGGATCTGGCGACGAAGTCTCAGACCGTCAAGTTCTTCAACGCTCCGGTACCGTCCCGCATCACGATCTTCGATGCGGCCGGCCTGCAGGTGAAGCAGTTCTCCGTGCCGGGTGACCAGACCACGACGATCGGTGGTGTGACGGACTGGGATCTGAAGAATGATTCCAACGTACCTGTTTCCAGCGGTCTGTATATTATCGTGGTAGAAGCCGAGATCGGTGGCGTGGACTACGCGAAAACGTTGAAACTCTACGTCCGGCGGTAAACTGCGGTTACGTCCTGCGCCATGGGCCATGACCGGCCATGGCGCGGGGCGGTCCGATTCAGGGAGGTTTTCTAATGAAAGTATTGTTTCGCTGGGGCGTGGTCACCGGACTGCTGCTGGCACTGTCAGCGCCGGTACATGCTCAGGTTTCCAAAGGTGGAACCGCCGCGACGAAGTTTCTGACGCTGGATTCTAGCGCCCGTGTCGCGGGTGTTGCATCTTCCGCCACGTCCTATACGGACCTTGGCGCCTTCTCGGCCCTTACGAACCAGGCTACCATGGTGTTCGTTGAGGGCAGGGGTGCGGTCGGCGTTTCCTACGCACCGTATTTTGCGGAAATGACCGTGTTCAGCGCAGGTCTCGTGTGGAATCTCGGCGATAACGGGGCGGTGGGTGTGAGTGTGCATTCGTTGCTTTCGGGCGACATACCCTATACCACCTCTGGAGATCCGACGGGTCAATTCGCCAACCAGGGCCAGAACTTTAACGTGACGGACCTGGCCATCGGTCCGAGTTACGCACGTCGTCTGACGGATTCGTTCGCGGTCGGTGGATCGCTGAAGTACGTGTCGGAAGGCACGAGCGGTGCCGGAGACGATGACCGGACCAGCACGGCGGTTGCGGTCGACGTGGGCACCATCTATACGACGGACTTCCGTAACTTCCGTATTGGCGCCTCGTTCCAGAACTTCGGTCCGGACATGCAATTCATCGATGAGTCGAGCGCTCGCGATCAGTTGCCCACGACGTTCCGTATCGGTTTCGCCATTGAACCGACCGAACTGCCGGTGGGTAGCATCATGACCAGCGCCGAACTCTGGAAGCTTCGCGAGTTCGATTCCGTGCTCAATCTTGGTATCGAGTGGTGGGTGAACGATTACATCGCGGGGCGGGTTGGCTGGAAAGCCGGTTACAGTGGCGGCCAGGACGAAGGCGTTTCCGCTGGTGCCGGTCTCCGGTTCAGCCAGGGTGAATTGAGTCTCAACGTTGATTACGCGTATACGCAGTATGAACTGCTGGACGATCTGCATCGCGTGTCCGTCGGCGTGGGCTTCTAAACATCAAGCCAGGAAGTACCGATGGATGTAAGCATTATCGTTTGAAGCACCAGGAGAATCCCTCAGTCCGTTCGATGAGGGATTCTCTTATGTTGTGAGAGAATCGGGGAATTCCGATGGTGTTGTACAGACTGACCGGACTGGCCGCGAAACGCCTGACCGCATTCAGGCAGGTGTTGAGGATTTTCGTGATCGGATGCATCGTGACAGCCGGAGCGATGATCGGTCTGGAAACCAGGGCCCAGGCCCTGCAGCTGAGCGGAATCGTCATCGATGGGAAAGATCCCATACCGGATGTCCGCGTGCGGGAACACGGAAAGCCGAATTTCGTGCTTACCGATTCCGAGGGAAGGTTTACCCTGAACATCATTGAAGATCCCGTGCAGCATTACGCGGTAACGGCAGGCAAGGAAGGCTGGTTGAATGGCGGGGTCATGGTCGATCCCAAAACCTCATATACGACGATTATATTGCAAAAAGTACCGGAAGAAAAAGACGACTCCTACGATTTCATCACCCCCCATAAATCGCTGGTCGATCTTCGCGAAGATCCGGAAGAGCTGGAACGACTGCGTATGCAATCCCACACGGGCTTCGAAGAGGGGTGCAACCTCTGCCATTTCGAACCGACCTGCTACCTCTGCCACAGAGACCTCTACGATCAGTGGAATACTTCCCAACACGCGAAAGGCGTGACCAATCCGTGGACGTTGAATCTTTACGACGGTACGGATGCGGACGGGAATGAGAACGTGGGGCCGGGTTTCAGGCTGGATTTCCCCGATGAAGCCGGAGAATGCGCCGATTGCCACGCTCCCTCGGCCGCCGTGCGCGCGCCGGGGAACACCGACCTGAAGGTCGTGTACAACCGTTCGCTGGCCTATCCTACCATCCAGGACTACAAGACGCTTGAACGCATGGAGTACGAGAAAATGGCCGGTTCGGTCGACGCCGCGGGGATACATTGCGATTTCTGCCACAAGATCCAGAACGTGGAGGTGAATGATCACGCGGGCGTGAATGGATCGATTACCCTTAACCTGGTGGCCATGGAAGAGGAAAGACATGCCAGGCTCATCAAGGGGAAGTTTCCGCCGATCTTCGTCTACGGACCCTATGACGACGTCATCAACTTTACCCCGTTGCCGGGTTCATCCAACACCTCTCCGATGGTGGCGAGTTACAATCCGCAATACACGAGCAGTGACTACTGCTCTGCCTGCCACCAGCACAAGAACAAGCACGGCCTTCCGTTCATGGATACGTATCGGGAATGGAAGGAGAGTCCCTATTCCGCCATGGGCATCGAGTGCCAGGACTGTCACATGGAGCCCGAATCCGATGGTTTCACCTTTGGTTCTTTCGTAAACGGCGACGCGGAGAAGTTCTGGACACCCATCGGATACCGGGATCCGACCACCGTTAAAACACATGGGTTCCCCGGGGCCACGGAAGAGCTCCTGCCGAATGCCGCCACCCTGGCCATCGACGCTGTTGTATCCAAAGGCCTGCTGACGGTGACCGTGGACGTGCGCAACGTAAATACCGGCCACCATATCCCGTCGGGAATCACCATCCGAAACATGCTGTTGCTCGTCACACCGGTGCTGGCCAATGGCGATACCCTGCGTTACCTGGGGGACCAGCGCGTACCGTCCTACGGCGGGGAAGGCGACCTGGCCGAAGGGAACTACGCGGGCTACCCGGGCAAGGGATTCGCCCTGGTCTTCGGTGACGACGAGGGCAATACCCACGTCATGGACTGGCAGGCGACCCGCATCGTTGAAGACACGCGGATCAAGGCGCGCGAGGCGGATCGCTCCGTGTATTCCTTTGAAGTCCCGTCGGATGTCGATCGCGTGGATATCCATACCGATCTGATTTACAGAAGAGCGTTCAAGCCGCTGGCGGATCTCAAGAAGTGGACACAGAAGGACATGACCGTGGCTTCGGACGTCACCTCGGTAAGGCCTGTTGGGCAACTGGAAGTTTCCACGCCTTCAAAAGGACTGAGCCTCCGCGATCGAATCAGATCCTACTTCGACTGACGGGTACGGCATGCGCAATATCCTTCTCGCAGCCCTTCTGCTTTACACGCCTCTGATTACGGACACCGGTCCCTACCTAACGAGCATAACCACCGTCCGTCAGGATGAAGGGGTCAGGCAACTGTCCCCCGAGGACGAGTCCATTCTGCTCGAAGACGTGATGTACTTCCGACGGCAGATCGAGGACAACAGGAACGAACCCTCCAACTACTTCAACCTTGGGCTTGCCGCCGTCGCGTTGGAAAAGCTGGACACGGCGGAAGCGGCCTTCCTGGTCGTCACCGAACTGCGTCCCGGGGACGCCGATGCCCATTTCAACCTGGGTCTGGTCTACGCCCGGCAGGAACGGTACGACGAAGCGATCGAGGCGTTCCTCCGCGTCGTGGAAATGGATCCCGATCGCGCCGAACCTCACTACAACCTGGGCCAGGCCTACCAGTACACGGGCCGGCTTGTCGAATCGATCAAGTCCTTCGTCGAGGCGACGGGCCGTGACCCCGACAACAGCCGGTTTCACTACGGCCGGGGGACCACGGAAGAGAAACTGGGCGCCCTGGACGAGGCCGCCATTTCCTATGCCAATGCCCTGTCCATCGATCCGGAATACGTCGACGCCCGGTTCGCGTTGGGACGCGTGATGCTGGATCAGCGTAAGTTCCAGGAAGCGCGGGATGCCTTTCGTGCGGTTTTGCAGGTGGATAGCGGCATGCTGGAAGCCTACTGCCAGCTCGGTGTGATCGCGTTGAGTGAAGGCCGTGTCGACGACGCGGTCCGGTCCTACGAGAACGCGCTACGCATTGATGAAGCATCGGTGGAAGCCATCGCGGGTCTTGCCCAGGCCTCGCTGCGTGCTGGCCAGGCTGAACGGGCGATCACGCTGTACAAGGAGACCCTGGAGATGGATCCCGAGTCGCCTACCCTTCACTACCATGCGGGTACGGCCTATGCGGCCGCCCAACGGCAAGAAGAAGCCCTGGAAGCGTTCTCGCGGGCGATAGAACTCAACCGGACGTACCCCGAACCCTATCTTGCGATCGGAAACACCTTGAACGCCATGGGCAGACAGGACGAGGCCAGGCGTTTTCTCGATACGTTTCAGCAGCTCAACGGGTTCAGGGAAGCGTTGTCGCAGGCGGAATCCCTGGTACGGCTGAACCCCCGGGTGGCGGAGGTGCATTACAACATGGCGACGGCCCTTACCCGCCTGGGCCGGTACGAGGACGCCGTGCGGGAATTCAGGATAGCGACGGAGCTGTCGCCCCGTTTCGTTCACGCCTTTAACAACCTGGGCGTGGCCTACGTGGAACTGGGCATGTTCGATGAGGCACGCGTTGCATATCAGCAGGCGATCCTGCTGGATTCGAACTATGTGGAGGCCTATACGAACCTGGCCTGGCTCATCACCCGGCACGGGGAGGACCTGGACCGTGCCCTTGAACTGGCTGGCAGGGCGGTTGAGATCGCGCCTACCGCCGTCGCCTACGAAACGCTCGCTATCGTGCGGAACGCGAGAGGAGACTACGGCGGGGCCGATGAAGCGATGCGGACTGCCATCCGTATCGAGCCGGAAAACGTGATATTGCAGCAGCAGTGGGAGCAGATCAGGCAGGAAAGGAATGGATCATGAATCGATGTACCGGAAGGAGAAGCGGATGAAGCGGTTCAAGTCCGGAGCGTTGTCGCTCCTGGCCGCGGCACTTCTGATGGGCTGTACGGAAGCGGACGATGACGGGATGTGGCGCGGGAGAACGGAAGTGGTCGCGGGCGCTTCAAGAGTCATCAGCGACGCCCCGGTCCGGCACGCACCCGATCAGACGGCTGACGTCACGCTCGAAGAAGACCTGGTGATCCAAGGAGGCGAGGGCCCGTCCTTTGCTTCGGTTTTCGGGATCACCACGGATCGAAGCGGCAACATCTATATTGCCGATTCGGACCTAAAACAGATTTCCAGGTTCGACGAATCCGGTAGCTTTCAGTCGGCCGTAGGGTCGTTAGGCGTGGGACCGCTGCAGTTCAGGTCTCCGGTAGACATGGCGGTGGATGACGAAGGAAGACTGTTCGTGCTGGACAACGAACTCGACCGGGTCACGGTACTCAATCCGGACCTTACCTTCGCGGACATCTGGTCCACGCAGGTTACGAAGCCTCGCCGCATACGCATCGATGCCGAGGGCAACGTGCTCGTCTTCGTCATTACGCAGCACGATCTCATCTACAAATACAGTCCGGAAGGCGATCCGATCACCAAGTTCTACAATCCGATGGAGACCCTGCGGCGCACGGGAACGCTCAAGGAATTCATCGCGTATTCAGACGCGGCCATGGAAACGACGGAGGACGGTTACGTGGTCGTATCCGCGAAACACCCTTACTGGATCCGTAAATTCGACCGGGTAAACGGACTGGAACTGGAGTTCTACCGGACCACTCCCTTCGCTATGAACCCCATGGCGCGCTGGACGGCTACGCGGCAACCGCCGCCCGTGGGCGTGTCCGGCGGACTGGCCGTTCTGCCCGACGGACGAATCGTCAACTCCATACAGTACCAGGAATTCGAACAGATCGGTCTCAACGTGATGGGCATGCCCAGACTGCAATTGACGAAACTGGATCGATGGTTCGATTTCTTCAGGCCGGATGGAAAGTGGGAAATGTCGGCGCAGTTCGACGTGGTCGGCGTACCCATGCACGTGGACCGGCAGGGCCGGATCTATTTCGCGGAACTGGAGGAGGACCGAGTCGTCCGGTACCACTTCGTTTTTCCCGAGGAGTACAACTAGTGCGCGGTATCAAAACAAGCTTCTTTCTGGTGTTCACGGCGGTGGTCACGCTGGTGGTTACGGCGCCAGGCTGCAACGGGGCGCCCGGTGACGATCAGGTGGCGGGCGGCACTTTCGTCGGATATACGTTCTCCGAGCAGGCCGTCGTCGACGAAGCACGGGACATGGACGCAGGGTACACGCTGACCTTCAAGGCCTACGATCTCGGCGGCGACGCGCGATTCGTGACCTACGTCCAGCGCAGGTCGTCGGGCGAATACTACGCGGGCGTCCTCCGGATCGGGATCACGGATCCACAGGGCAACGTATACACTCATTACCACAGTGCCGAAGCCGAGGCCATAGACCGTCCCATCATGTGGACCCGGCGGATTCCGGGCGTGCATCACGTTGAGGTGGAGTTTGCGGCCCGCGGCGAACAGAAGGCAAGTGTCGCCTTCGAGGTTCCGCTGGTCAGGGAACCGGTGTCGGGCTTTCTCGTCGCCGGGGTCAGCCTGGGTGTGCTTGCCCTCGTGGCCATGACCGTCGTACTTATGAGAAAACGCCGTTGAGATGGGCGCCGGTACTTCTCTCCTTCCTATTCCTCTTTCCTTCCTGTGGCCAGCCCGATCCTCGTCCTGAAGGGCCCCGGCCGGTCGTGCAGTTCACGGACATCGCGTCTACCGCCGGGATCACGTTCCGGCACACCAACGGCAAATCGGGCCGGTACTACTTCCTCGAAACGGTGGCGTCCGGCGGCGGGTTCATCGACTACGACGGAGACGGCGACCTCGACGTCTACCTGCTCAACGGCGCGGCCATACCGGGTTTCGTGCCCGACCGGCCCCTGTCCAGCGCCCTCTATCGCAACGACGGTGACGGATCCTTCACGGATGTAACCAGCCAGGCCGGCGTGGGCAATGCGGGGGGTTACGGGATGGGCCTGGCCGTCGCGGATTACGACAACGACGGCGACGACGACCTGTTCGTCACGAATTACGGGGCGAACATCCTCTACCGTAACGAAGGGAACGGGACATTCCGGAACGTGACCGCCCGGGCGAGTCTGACGGTACCGACGAACCCCATGTTCTCGACCAGCGCGGCGTTCCTGGACTACGACCGGGACGGGTACCTGGACCTCTACGTGTGCGCATACGTCGAATTCGACTTCGAGACCAACAAGCGCTGCTCCCGGGACGGCATCCAGTCCTACTGCGGACCCGACATCTACGAAGGCGCGGCCGACCTGTTGTACCGAAACAACGGCGACGGCACGTTTTCCGACGTCTCCGTGGCGGCGGGAATCTCGAATCCGAATGGCAAGGGCCTCGGGGTCGTGGGAGGCGACTACGACGGCGACGGATGGACGGATATCTTCGTGGCCAACGACCTGACGCCGGATTTCCTGTACCGGAACAACGGCGACGGCACGTTTACCGACATGGCCCTGCTGGCGGGCGTGGCCTATGGCGAGGACGGCGTAGCCCGGGCGGGCATGGGGGTGGATTTCGGAGACTACGACCGGAATGGGTCGGCGGACATCTACGTGACCAATTTCTCCCTGGAACCCAACTCGCTGCACCGGAACAACGGGAACGGTACATTCACCGAAACGACTTTCGGCGCGGGCGTGGGCAATCCCACACTGCTCTTTTTGGGATTCGGTACGGCCTTCAAGGATTTCGATCACGATGGCTGGCTGGATATCTTCGCAGCGAACGGCCACGTGATCGACAACATCTCCCTCTTCGATCCGACGATCACCTACGCGCAGACCAATCAGCTGTTCCGGAACGAGGGCGATGGCGTTTTCACCGACGTCAGCCCTGAAGCGGGTCCACCCTTCCAGGTGGAGCGCGTGCACCGTGGCGCGGCCTTCGGAGACGTGGACAACGACGGCGACGTCGACGTGCTGGTCACCACGGTGAACGACGTCCCGCTGCTGCTGCGGAACGACGGGATTAACGGGCGAGGTGCGACCGGCGTGATTGGGGGCGGCGATGGCGTCGGAAGCGGCGGCGCCGGTCAGTCCGACCCCCTCAGCCTGCTCGTCGCCACCGAGGGCGTCCGGAGCAATCGCAACGGCATCGGTGCGCGGGTCACCGTGGTCACGGATGCCATACGACAGTCGCGGGAAATCCGAAGCGCCTACAGCTACCTTGCGGCCAACGATCTCAGGGCCCATTTCGGACTTGGCGCTCACGCCGTGGCGGACTCGGTCATCGTGGAATGGCCCCTCGGCGCGAGAGACGTCGCAACCGGAGTCGAAGGTGGCCAGCTGATCACGATCCGCGAAGGCGCAGGTATCGTCTCGCAAACGCCATTTCCCCGGCGTTGAAGAATCTCATCGCCCACAACGCCACCGGGTAGGCCGCGACCAGGGCGATCTCCCCGGGCCAGGTGATCTCCCCGGGCCATGCGCTTCCGGTGAGTTCACGCACTGCGAACAGCACGCCGCACGCGAAGACTACCTTGAGCAGACGGATGTATTCATAGGGTATGGGGTAGTACCTCCGGCCCACGAAATACAGCCCGGCCACCATCACCGCGTAGGCGGCCGCAGAGGCCGTTGCCGCCCCGTACATGCCTAATTCCGGGATGAGCCAGAGGTTCGTCAGGATGCAGACCAGGGCCGACGCGGCGGTGATGAAGGGGAGCAGGATGGTCTTCTTCTCCAGGTAGACGCCCACGGTGAGGTTGACGTAGATCCCATACAGCACGTAAGCCGCGAGCAGGATCGGTACCACGGCGATCCCTTCCCAGTATGACGCCTCGATAAGGGTATAGCCACCGAAGGATATGCGGACCAGGTCGTCGATGAGGAAAGAAAGGGCCAGGAAGACGCCGCCCGCAATGGCCAGGAAGTAGGTCAGCACGCGGGCGAACAGCGGCCTGGGGTTCTCCTCCCTGGAAGTCTCCAGGAAGAAGGGCTGCCAGGCCTGCCTGAACATGGTGACGAAGATGAGCATGCCGACGCCCAGTTTGCGGGCCGCATGGTATATACCGAGGGTTTCCGTGCCGGCCATCCGTTCCAGCATCAGCCGGTCGATGGTTTCGATGATGATGATGCAGGCGCCGGCGGGCACGTAGGGCAGGCCGAACTTAAGGAGCCGTCCCATCGTTCCGCGAGACCAGGAGAAGGACATGTGCCGCAGGGTAATGCCCGCCAGGATGAGGAAAACGATACCGGACCCGGCGATGTTGCTGATGAGAATGCCCTGCAGCCCCATGTCGAGCACGACGACGAGGTAGCAGTTCCCCCCCAGTTCGATCATGACCTTCATCAGCTTGAGGGAGGCGAACGTCGCCGCCTTGCCTTCTCCCCGGAGTCGCGCGAAGGGAATGGCGTTCAGGGCATCCAGCGCCAGGACGGCGGCGGCCAGCTGGACGTAGGAGGTGAGGGAAGCGGAGACGGCAATCAGGGGCGCGATCCGGGCGGCGAACAGGACGATGATCACGGCGAGCCCGGCCGACGTGAACAGCATGGTGAGATAGCCGGTGCTCAGCGTATCCCGCTTGCGGTCTTCCTCGAGCACGTAGTACCTGAGAAAGGCCGAATCCATGCCGTAGAGGAAGACGACGTTGGCCAGCGCGATGAAGGTATATACGAGCCCATAGTAGCCGAATTCTTCCACGGGCATGACATGGGTATACACCGGTACCAGCAGGTAGGCCATGGACCTGCCCAGCACGTCGCTGAGACCGTAGATCGCCGAATGGGTGGTGAGTCTTTTGAGGCCTTGGAACATGGATCCTGGTCTGTGGGCGGTCAGGGTTTCTCGTAGCCCGGGAGGGGCGGATCCCAGTCGCTGAGCATCGATATGGTACCGGCGACCGCCGGGGACGTCAAGCAATTGCAGTTGGCCTTGACCGCCGGAATCCTTGTCGCGCCGTCACAGCCGGACTTCGATATTGAACGCCGTCGGGCGAAAAAGGTTCGTTGCGTCGGGCCGGTGCTTTATCTTGACCGGGTGCCCCCGGGGAGATCGCCACGGTTTTCCATGATCGTGGCAGCGCGTCGTAGCGACACAGTCCTCAGGATGGTTTAATACTCGTCACGGGCTGATACGGCCATGTCGGAAGTCACGGAAGTCATCTACGGACGGAACCCGGTCAGAGCGGCCCTGCAGGCGGGCCGGAGCCTCAACCGGATCTACATCGCCGACGGGGTTGCGCGCCAGGACGTGGCCGACATACTGGACCTTGCCCGGAAACGGGGCGTCGTGTTCCAGTTCACCGAACGCCGCCGGCTGGACCGTCTGACCGAAGGCAGGCACCAGGGGGTCGTCGCCACGGTGGCCGGCCACCCGTACGCCGAAATGGCGGATATCCTGGCCTCGGCCCGCAGGTCCGAATCTCCCCCCTTCCTCGTCATGCTGGACGGCATACAGGATCCCCACAACCTGGGCGCGATCATTCGCACGGCCGATGCGGTCCGCGCCGACGGCGTCGTGATACCCCGTCGAAACGCGGCGGGACTGACCGCCGCCGCGGTCAAGGCTTCCGCCGGGGCCAGCGTGCACGTTCCGGTCGCGCGGGTGGCGAACATGAACCACGCCATGAAGGCGCTTCGTGAAGCGGGCGTCTGGCTCGTGGGCCTCGCGGCGGACGGTCCTTCGCTTTTCAGCAAAATGGACTATACCATCCCCGTGGCGCTCGTCATTGGCGGTGAGGGCAAGGGACTGAGGTCCCTGGTCCGGCGCAACTGCGACGAGGTGGTGCGGCTACCGGTCGCCGGGCACGTGGATTCGCTCAACGCGTCCGTGGCGGCCGCCCTCGTGCTGTACGAGGTCTTTCGCCAGCGCCAGGAAACGGAGGAAGGGTAAATCGGTTGACACTTCTGCTTCGCCGAGTTATGCTAACGCCCTGTGTTTTTTGGCGAAAAACCCTGCGGGCGGGACGGAATAGAGCAACGGAATGTAGTAAAGGAATATAGTAAAGGGATATAGTAAAGGAGCACGATAGCGTCATGGCGAAACACGTATACTACTTCGGTGGCGGCGAAGCGGATGGATCCGCCGACTTTCGGGAGCTTCTGGGCGGCAAGGGTGCCAATCTGGCCGAGATGAGCCACCTCGGCATTCCCGTTCCCGCGGGCTTCACCATCTCAACGGAGATATGCACTTATTTCTACGACCACGACCACCGGTACCCGGCGGAACTGGACGAACAGATCCAACTGGCGATGGCGCAGGTCGAGGGCGTCATGGACGCCGGTTTCGGCAGCGCGGGAAACCCGCTGCTGGTTTCCGTCCGGTCCGGGTCCCGTTCCTCCATGCCCGGCATGATGGACACGATTCTGAATCTCGGCCTGAACGATGCCACTATCGAGGGACTGATCGCACAGTCGGGTGACGAACGCTTCGCCTACGACAGCTACCGGCGTTTCGTACAGATGTACGGCGACGTGGTCATGGGCGTGCGTCCGTCGGACGATGAGGATCACGATCCCTTCGAGGCGTTGCTGGAACGCATGAAGGCCCGCGCCGGCGTCACGGAGGACATGGAACTCGGGGCCGCCGACCTCAAAGCGCTGGTCGCCGAGTTCAAGTCCGAGATCAAGGCGCGCACGGGCGCCGACTTTCCAGACGATCCCCGCGAGCAGCTCTGGGGCGCTATCGGGGCCGTGTTCGGCTCGTGGAACAACGAACGCGCCGTGGTGTACCGGAAGTTGAACGACATCCCGGATGAATGGGGCACCGCCGTCAATGTGCAGGCCATGGTCTACGGCAACATGGGCGACGACTGCGCCACGGGGGTCGCCTTCAGCCGCGATCCCGCGACCGGCGAAAAGCGGTTCTACGGCGAGTACCTCATCAACGCCCAGGGCGAGGACGTTGTGGCGGGCATTCGCACCCCAAGGCCCATCGAACAGCTCGAGGGCGAAATGCCGGACGCCTATTATCAGCTGGTAAGCATCTGCGATACCCTGGAATCTCATTACAAGGACATGCAGGATATCGAGTTTACCATCCAGCGCGGCAAACTGTGGATGCTGCAGTGCCGCGTTGGAAAGCGTACCGGTTTCTCCGCCATCACGATCGCGGTGGACATGGTGCGGGAAGGGCTGATCGACGAGCAGGAAGCCCTGCGACGCGTGGAGCCCGACCAGCTCGACCAGTTGCTGCGACCGGTATTCGACGTGGAAGAGAAGCGCCGCGCGGAACAAGCGGGGCGGGTGCTGGCCCGGGGCCTCAACGCCGGCCCGGGCGCGGCGGCCGGCAAAGTGGTGTTCAACGCCACCGATGCCGAGTCCTGGGCGGACCGGGGCGACCAGGTCATCCTGGTCCGTATCGAGACGTCGCCCGAAGACATACGCGGCATGAACGCTGCGGTGGGTATCCTGACCGCCCGGGGCGGCATGACGAGCCACGCGGCCCTGGTCGCCCGCCAGATGGGCAAGGTCTGCGTCGCCGGCTGCGGGGAACTGGATATCGACTACGCCACCCGGCAGATGCGCGTCGGCGAACAGGTCATCGCCGAAGGGGACTACATCTCCATCGACGGGTCCACCGGGGAGGTCATGGCCGGCGCCATCCCGACCATTCCCTCCGAAGTGCTGCAGGTCCTGTTGCAGAAATCCATTTCGTCCGAGAACTCGGAGGTCTATCAGCGGTACGAAAGCCTGATGGCCTGGGCCGACCGGAACCGCCGGCTTAAGGTGCGGACCAACGCGGACCAGCCCGATCAGTCGGCCACCGCGCGTGCCTTCGGCGCCGAGGGCATCGGCCTCTGCCGGACGGAGCACATGTTCTTCGAAGAAGACCGGATCGACTCGGTCCGGGAGATGATCCTGGCCGATGAAGAAGCCGGCCGCCGGAAAGCGCTGGCCAGGCTGCTGCCGATCCAGAGAAGCGATTTCATCGGGATATTCGAAGTCATGGACGGCTACCCCGTCACCATCCGCACGCTCGACCCGCCCCTGCACGAATTCCTTCCCCACGAGGACGAGGCCATCGGGCAGCTCGCCGCACAGACCGGCGTGCCGGTGGAGCGTTACCAGCGCAAGCTGGAGGACCTGCGGGAGGCCAATCCCATGCTCGGACACCGTGGGTGCAGGCTCGGTATCGCCTACCCCGAGATTACCGAGATGCAGGCCCGGGCGATTTTCGAAGCCGCGAGCGACTGCGTGAAACGGGGCATCCAGGCCATCCCGGAGATCATGATCCCCCTGGTCGGCCACATCAACGAGTTGCGTCTGCAGGCCGAGGTCGTCCGCCGGACGGCCCGGGAAGTGCAGTCGGAGACCGGCGTGGAGGTGGACTACCAGATCGGTACCATGATCGAGCTGCCGCGGGCGGCGCTGACAGCCCACGAGATCGCGGAGGAAGCGGAGTTCTTCTCCTTCGGGACGAACGACCTGACGCAGACCACCTTCGGACTCTCCCGTGACGACGCGAGGTTCATCCCCGACTACCTGCATGCCGAGATCTGGCCGGAAGACCCCTTCGTGAGTATTGACGGCAGCGGTGTCGGCGAACTCGTGAAAATCGGCGTCGAGCGCGGCCGCGCCACGCGGGACGGCATGAAGGTGGGCATCTGCGGCGAGCACGGCGGCGATCCCGCCTCAGTCGAATTCTGCCACGGCGTGGACCTGGACTACGTCAGCTGCTCCCCGTACCGCGTGCCCATCGCCTGCCTGGCCGCGGCCCGGGCGGCGCTGTCCGACCAGGGCGCGTAAAATCATGTGGGAACTCTTCTGGCGATTCCTGGCCCTGGGATGCATCAGCTTCGGCGGTCCCGTCGCCCACCTGGGTTATTTCCGGACCGCCTTCGTGGATCGGTTGAAGTGGCTTGACGAAGCCTCCTACGGCCGGCTCGTAGCCCTGAGCCAGTTCCTTCCCGGACCATCTTCCAGCCAGGTCGGCTTTGCCATCGGATACCAGCGGGCGGGCGTCGCCGGCGGCATCGCCGTCTTCCTTGGGTTCACGCTGCCGTCCTTCGTGCTCCTGTACCTGCTTGCCATCGCCGGGAGCACGGTAACGGACACGGTCTGGTTCGGCGGATTCGTCAAGGGACTGAAACTGCTGGCCGTGGTCGTGGTCGCCGACGCCGTGCTGGGCATGTATTCCACCTTCTGCAGACGCCGCCTCGCCGGGGCATTGTGCATCCTGACCGCGTCGGTCCTGCTGGTCGCCCCTTCGATGACGACCCAGTTCGCGGTACTGGCGGCAGGCGCGCTGGCCGGCTGGCGCTTTCTGCGCGCGCCGGAGGCGCCGCCCGGAGGCCGGCTCCGATTCTCCTGGCTGCCGCTGGCCCTCTTCTTTCTGCTCCTCTTCGGTCTTCCGCTCCTGGCGAGCCTGTCGCCGGACCTCGACCTGTTTTCCCGGTTCTACCAGGCCGGCAGCCTGGTATTCGGCGGTGGACACGTGGTACTGCCGTTGCTCCAGCAGACCGTGGGCGACGCGCTTCCCATCGACCGTTTCCTGCTCGGCTACGCCGCCGCCCAGGCCATTCCAGGCCCCATGTTCGCCATGTCGGCGTTCCTGGGCGCCGGCATGAGCCCGGATCACGCACTGGCCGGTGCGTTGATCGCGGTCCTCGGTATTTTCCTGCCGGGATTCCTGTTGATCCTGTCCTTCCACGACACCTGGGAGACCCTGGCGCGAAAGCCGGGTGCCGCTGGCGCGGTGGCGGGGGTCAACGCGTCGGTGGTCGGACTCCTGCTGGCCGCACTCTACCAGCCCGTGTTCGTCAACGCCGTCTTTTCGTCCCTGGATCTCGCCCTCGCCATCATCGGGTTCTTCCTGCTCAGGGCGCTGCGCCTGCCGATCCTGGCGCTGGTCGCCTTCTTTGCCGCGGCGGGGATGCTGGCAGCCGTCCTGGGATGACGGTGCCGCGATCGTCCAGGCAGTCATCTTGCGCGTTGACAGTTACGTGTTCCGTAAGACACAGCGCTGGTGAGTGGTACCGGGGCAGAGCACTTAAGACCAGGCCTCGCAACCGCTGAACGCCATGTGCTTTGCGTCTTCGTACACGGGGAACTCCCGGTAGGTATTGATCCCGGGAGCGGGATGGCCGCGGAACAGGAACAGGCACGGCCATTCCCGCGTGACCTTCGTCGTCGCGGGCATGTACTGAATTGAACCACCCCGCCTCCACGCGTTGCTTTCGTTCGGATTGGATCCATGCAACAGCAGCGGGTGATGGACCGAGACGTCTCCGGGCGACAGCACCAGATCGACCGCCTGGTTTTCATCGAACGCGTCCGGATCGGCCTGGTTGAGGATGTAGTTGTCTTTTCTCTCCGGTGAGTGATTGTGCAGACCGGATCTGTGCGATCCGGGGATCACGCGGACACAGCCGTTGGAGGGCGTCGAATCGGTTACGGCGAACCAGACCGTGATGACGTCCATGGGCTCCAGGGGCCAGTAGTGTCCGTCCTGGTGCCAGAGGACCCCCTTGCCCCTGTGGGGCGGCTTGCAGATGTAGTCCGCCGCGAAGAAGGCCACATCCGGACCGACCAGGGCATCCGCCACGTCGAGCAGGCGGCGGTCGCTGAGGAAACGGACCCAGAAGGGGTCGTCGGCGATGAGCCAGTGTCCCAGCGAT
The DNA here is from genome assembly GCA_026702745.1 of Gemmatimonadota bacterium. Classification (NCBI taxonomy): domain Bacteria; kingdom Pseudomonadati; phylum Gemmatimonadota; species Gemmatimonadota bacterium. Next base: position 32,567 of record JAPPBT010000102.1, on the reverse strand, counting down.
TCCGGGGGCAGGTCGGGATGACGTTCCATCAGCCAATTGATGTGCCGGTCGACTTCCCGAAGCAGATCGGCCGGCAGGACATCCCGCACGATGACGAAACCATCCCTGTCGTAGTCTTCTATGATGCCTTTCAAATAGGGAAACGTGTAATCGGACATACGCCTTGAACTCCGGCAGAGGCGGTCGCCTTCGCGGTTTCAGTGGACGGTGATCAGGATTCGGAAAATCGAATATGGCATACTCTGTCTATGTTGGTTAAATTAAAATATCACACAAGGGTCAATCCACCAGGGCCGGACATATCCATGTTTTTATGGTATCTGACCATGCAACGACTCACTCCGTTTCTAGTGTTGGTTTTGTTCTTTTCGGTTCCGGAACTCCGGGCCCAGCAGGTCAACTCCATCGGTATCGAACTGCCCGAGGACGCCGCTCCGCCGGAAAACCAGAGGCTTCGCTTCTTCGAGATGGACGGGACGTACATGGAGTGGTTCAAGACCATTTACAAGCGCAGCCCGGCCACCAACCTCATTTCCGAGCCGCTGGTCCGCCAGGACCACAACTACGACCTGGTGCCGGCCGCCGCAAAGTCCTGGGAGGCCACGCCGGACGGCAATACCTGGCTCTTCCACCTGCGGTCAGGAATGCAGTGGGACGACGGCCGGCCCTTCACCGCCCATGACTACGTCTTTACCTTCCGCCGGGGAGCGGACCCGGACAATGCCTACGACTTCGAATGGCACTACCGCATCATCAAGAACTGGAGCGACGTGGTCGGCCGGCGGCTTCCCGTCGATTCGCTGGGCGTGGAGGCGATAGACGATACGACGCTGGCCGTACATACCGAGCAGCCCGTCCCTTACCTGCCCTTCAACCTCATCATGAGCTGGGCTTCGCCGGAGCACGCGGTGGCCAAGTACGGCGAAGAGTGGTCCACCCGGGCGGAGACCCATATTTCGTCCGGCCCTTTCAAGGTTACGGAATGGCGCAAGAACGAGATTATCATCCTGGACGCCAACCCGATGTACCGGGGATCCATGCCGCCCCTGCTCGACCAGGTGATCATCCGGGTGTTCTCCCAGTCGGCCGTGCCGCTCATGCTCTCGGCGTATACGGCCGATGAGGTGGACATGATTCTCCTGAACGGGCAAGCGGCGCTCGGACGGGTCAAGAGCGACCCGGTGCTCCGTCATGAACTGCATTCCATGGTCAACTTCGTCACGTTCTACATGACCATGGATACATACAATCCGCCTTTCGACGACCTCCGCGTCCGCAGAGCCTTCGCCCACTCCATCGACCGCACGGCCCTGATGGACTCCGCCCTGAAGGACGTGGGCGTGGCGGCCTACAGCATGCTGGCCCCCGGTTTCCCCGGCTCGAGACCGGAGGTCTTTCGCGATATGCTGCCCTACGATCCCGAACGGGCCAGGCAGTTGCTGGCCGAAGCCGGTTACCCCGGCGGCAAGGGGTTTCCCCAGGTCGATATCTGGATCCGCACCCACGACTACCAGGCCACCCGCTTGCCCGCGGAGGCCATCCAGGCGATGATCGCCGAAGCGCTGAACGTACGGGTCGGAGTCAGGGTCATCGAACGCAAGGTGTTCACCGACGGTCTCAACAACCACGAGGTGACGCTGGCCCTGGTGGCCTACAGCCAGGATTTCCCCGATCCGGCCAACCTGCTCGGGCTCTGGCGGTCCAGGGGGCGTCACGCGTGGCACGACGACACCTTCGAACGGCTGATTCACGAGGGCAACGAGTTCATGGGGCCGCCCGAGGAAAGGTACGCCATCTACCACGCCGCAGAGCGCAGGCTCGTGGAGGACGTGGGCGGCATCTTCCTCTGGTTTCCCGTGGAGCACCGCCTGTGGAAACCCGATTTCCACAGCCCTACTCTCCAGCCCAACCGCCTCGGCATGGAGGTCTGGTCCAACCTGACCTGGATGAACGGGTATTTCAGGGATACGGATCGTGACGCGGCGGATCAGCCGCGCAGCCGCGGCCTCTGGGACTGGCTCAAGTCCGCCCTGGACTGATGCGACCGGCGTGTGGCGGGCGGGGCAGGACGAGCCGCGCGGGGTCAGCCGGAACCAGGACGACCCAGGCCGACCGCAAGCGTGCGAGCAGTGATCGCGGTTTAATGCAGGGGACTTGAAAAACCTTCCAGCGCTTCATCGTCGATCCGGACCCCCAGGCCGGGATCGTCCGTCACCGGAAACGCGCCGTTTGTGGGTTGCGGGGCTTCCAGCGCGTAGCGGCACCGCGTGGGAAAAGACTCGTGGCCGTGTTCCATGACCAGGAAGTTGGGAATGGCCGCGGACAGCTGGATGGTCGCGGCGGTGGCGAGCAGTCCGCCGCCCCCGATGTGGGGTGATACGGGGATGTTGTAGGTCTCCGCGAGCACGGCGATGCGTTTGCCCTCGGTCAGCCCCGTACGCCCGATATCCGGCATCACCACGTCGCAGGTCCTTCGGTCAAAGGCTTCCTTCATCTCGAACCGGGTGCGGTACCACTCACCGTTGGCGACGTGCATGTCAAGCGCCCGGGTCACGGCCGCGTGGCCCGCCAGGTCTTCCGGCAGAGTCGGCGCCTCCAGCCAGTAGATGTCCAGTGCTTCCAGTTCCCGCCCCAGCCTGATCGCCTCGGCCACGTCGAATTCGGTATGCACGTCCACCATGACGGCGATGTCCGGACCTACGCGCTCGCGGACGGCCCTGGCGATGGCGACGGTACCGGCGCGGTCCCTTGACGGGGACAGTTTCAGACCGCGGTAGCCCTCGGCCACGAGTCTTTCGGCCCGGTCCGCCGCGGTGGCGGGGTCGCGGCCGGCGCATCCCGAGTAGATTTCGACCCGGTCCCGGAACCGTCCCCCGAGCAGTTTATGGACCGGCAGGTCCAGCGCCTTGCCTTTCAGGTCCCACAGGGCGATGTCGCACGCGGCTAGGGCGTCGACGTAGAAGCCGGTCGGATGTCCCCTCTCCCGCATGCCGTCGAAGAGACGCTGCCACAGGACCTCCACGTCGAAGGGGTCGGCACCGATCAATACGGGACGGCACAGGTTTTCCACGATGGTCCGCGTCGTATCGGGCAATATGGGACTCTGCCCTTCGCCGTAGCCGACCAGGCCCTCTTCGGTCGAGACGCGCACCACCAGGGTCTCGTGCATATCGGATTTGAAGGCATGCCTGTTTTCCGGGATGAAATATGGGGAGGCAGTACCGGCTTTGGGGGATTCGCCGGTCGCTCCAGGGCCGGCGGCCGTTCCCTGACCTTCACGCGCTCCCTGGCATTCACGCAATTTCTGGCCGGCTTCTCTCGGAACGCGTACCGCGAATGCTTCGACGTTCGTTACTCTCATGGTCTTAATCCTCCGGTCGCTCGCCGGCCGGCGCCATCTTCACCAGCCTGGGATCGAAACGGGCCACCACCTCCACCAGGTCGGTCTGGGCCGCCATCACTTCTTCGATATTCTTGTACACGAAGGGAACTTCGTCAAGGCCGGCGGACATGAGCGTGACGCCTTTCTCCCGAAGCAGCCGGTTGGCGTCCTGCCAGTTCAGGCTCCGGATCGCCCGTTTCCGGCTCATCACGCGGCCGGCGCCGTGTGCCGCGGAGTTCATCGACGCGCGATTGCCCTTTCCGCGGACCACGAAGGCCGGACTCGCCATCGAGCCGGGTATGATGCCCAGAACGCCCGGGCCGGCCGGCGTGGCGCCCTTTCGGTGTATGATCGCTTTACAGTCCAGCCTCCGCCCGGACCGCCCGGACTGTTCATGCTGGCCTGACTGTTCGTGTTGGCCGGATTGGCCGTGCTGGCCGGGGACGGCGATTCGTTCCTCCCAGGCGAAATTATGGTGATTCTCCAGGTCCAGCAACACTTCCGCACCGAGGTGGCCGGCCATGTGCCGGTGTATACATGCGTGGTTGGCCTCCGCGTAATGGCCCATAAGCTCCATGGCCGCCCAGTATTCCTGTCCCGGCTCGGAGTTCAGGTCCAGCCAGGCCAGGTGCCGTTGCTCTTTGGGCAGCTCGGGACGCAGGGACATGGCCAGCCTGCTGTAGTGGGAGGCGACCATGGCGCCGGTCCCGCGGCTTCCGCTGTGGGACAGCAAGGCGAGGTAGGTGCCGGTATCGAGCCCCTTCAACGGCTCGTTCAGCGTCAGCTCGCCGAATTCGACGAAATGGTTGCCGCTCCCGCTGGTGCCCAGCTGGCTCCAGGCCTTGTCCCTGGCCTTCCGGGTCACGGGGGAGACGGACCAGTTCCGGTCGAGGACCGGGTGGTTCCGGCGTTTCTTGAAACGGGCCCCCACGCCGAAGCGCGTCTCCGCCGAGATGGCCTTCTTCAGGCGGTCCGTTCCCCGGTCGTGCCGCAGCGTACCCAGCGGAAGGTCCAGGACGGTCATTTTCATCCGGCAGGCGATGTCGACGCCCACGGCGTAGGGTATGACCGCGTTGTCCGTGGCCAGCACGCCGCCGATGGGCAGGCCGTAACCCACGTGGGCGTCCGGCATCAGCGCGGCGGCCAGGGACACGGGAAGCGCGCAGGCCCGCTCCATCTGCTGGATCGACTGCGCGTCCAGGTCCCGTCCCCACTGCCGGTAGGGTATGCGATTTGCCAAAGCGGTCACGTCCTCTCAGAAGCCGGCAATCTGGCGGCCGCTGAAGGTAAGCCGGTACATGAGCCGTTCGTAACGCGTGTCGTCAAAGGGCGTCGGGGCGTGCAGCGTGCACCGGTTGTCCCAGACCACCAGGTCGCCCGGACGCCACTGGTGCATGTAGGTGTAGTCCACTCCGGTCGCGTGGGCCTGCAGATCGTTCAGCAGCGCGGATCCCTCCGCCGTCGACATCCCTTCGACGGATTCGATATGGCAAAGGGGCAGGTAGAGGGACTTCCGACCGGTCTCCGGGTGCCGTGCGACCAGGGCCCGGACGATCGGGGGAAACTGTGCCCGCAGTGCTTCGCTGAGCGGTGGCCGATGCGGGTTCTTCTTCCTGAGCAACTCGTTGAGGTGGTTGTAGGAATGAACGGTACGTATAGACTCGATGCGTGCTTTGACCTGGTCCGGCAGGTCCTCATAGGCCGCGGTCATGCCCGCGAAGCCCGTTTCCCCGCCCTCGGGGGGCGTGCGGACGCAGAACAGGCAGGATCCGATCGGCTGGGGATGGCGGAAGGAATCGTCCATGTGCCACAGCAGCGGCGGCGGGTCCGCCTGGATGAAGAGCGCGGTGTACTTTCCGTTCTCTGTCGCGTTCCCGATGCGCAGTATGTCGGGGAACCCCGGGACCAGAAAGGCCGGATCGTACTTCTCGTTACCTTCAGGCGTGCCGAACCGGGTCACGAACCGGCGAAGGTGACCGGGTTCGATATGTCCCTGGTTACGGACGACCACCAGTCCGCCCGCCTCGTGAAACGCGGCCACGGCCTCGTTGACCATGGCTTCATCGGGCCGCGCGAGGTCCACGTCCCCGAGTTCGGCCCCGAAACCGGACGGGGTCAGCGTAGTGTATCTGGACTTCTCGGGCATTCCGGTAGCATTCCTGGTGATTGATCCGGCTGAAGGGTCGCCCTTCATGGTGCGGCTTTCGTCGGATCAGCGCAGTTTTCCGCGGATCAGCGCAGTTTTCCGCGGATCAGCGCAGTTTTCCGCGGATCAGCGCAGTTTTCCGCGGCCGACGATGGGCCAGATCGTCTCGACGACCCCGTTGCGGATCCCGTAGAGGTGGTCGTGGAGGAACAGGGTGACGTCGGTGTAGGCCACCATGAGGTCGAGTTTGTCCCCGACGGCGATCTCGTGGTTCGGACCCGTGAAGGTCACGGTCCCGTGTTCCGCGGACATGCGCACGCTCTCCACGCCATCGACACCTACCGGCATGGGCATGCCGAACCACGCGGGTACGGTCTTGAACCCGGCGTCCACGATCAGCCGGTCCGGTTCGGGGCGGCTGGTGACCGTCACGTGCACGAAGATGGCCGGGTCGGTCCGAACCCCCCACAGGGTGTACATCACATCGTTGAAGATCGCGCCGCCCGCCTGGATCTCGGTGATCCCTGCCAGGTCGGGCGTGACCGACAGCGTGCCGCTCCCGCCGCCGCTCACGATATCGCAGGGTAGTCCCGCGGCCCGACAGCGCCGCGCGGAGTCCACGAGATCTCCCACGGCCCGCCTGATCTCCCCGTGTTTCCAGTCGGAGTCTTCGTCCACGCAGGCGTGCCCCTCCCAGGCCATGACCCCCCGGAACCGTAGGCCGGGGGTCTGGTGGACCTTCCGGGCGAGTTCGACGACCGGTTCGCCAGGCCGGACGCCGGCCCGTTCCATCCCCGTGTTCAGTTCGACGAGCACGCCGACTTCGACGCCGGTTTCCATCGCGGTGCGGCCCAGATCCTCCAGCGTGGCGTCGCTGTCGACGGCGACCTTCACGTCCGCCTGCCTGCAGAGATGGGTCAGGCGGATGTATTTCGGCGGTCCGACCACCTGGTTGGCGATGAGGATGTCTTCGACGCCGCCCGCGGCCATGACCTCGGCCTCGCCGAGTTTGGCACAGGTAACGCCGATGGCGCCGGACTCCAGAAGCCTGTGGGCAATCGCCGGGATCTTGACCCCCTTGATGTGCGGGCGCCAGTCCACGCCGGCATCATTCAGCCGTTGTCCCACGGTGCGGATGTTGTTTTCAAGCCGATCCAGGTCGACCCAGAGGACCGGGGTATCCAGGTCTTCCTTGCGCGTTCCGATCTCGTCCAATGTGTGTTCCCTCACGTGGTGCAACTTGGCCAATGCGTCGTTTTGATCTCAAGGTCGACAACGGCTTCCTGCAGATTTGGGCACGCCGTCCGACGAATTGTTCGAGAATCCGCCATGACGCGCTGACTGACTACTTTGTATCACCTCGGCAACGCTCCGTCAAGGACGATTAGTGTATCGGTACCCAAACACAGGAAGACATCATGGAAATAGCTGGACTGTTGATTCAACCGGCCGTTTTGCTGGCGGCCTTCGTCTTCTTCTGGCGGGAAGCCGAGGCAGGGCGCCAGGAGCTGAGGGCCGAACTGAAGGCCGAGATGCAGAACATGGAAACGCGTATCCGGGAAGATATCGGGAAGTTGGAGCACCGGATCGCCCGGATCGAAAATATCATGCTCAGTCAGCGCCAGACTTCATAATAACAACGGAAGAGAGGTGACAAGATGCCAGGCTGGACAGACTGGATACCCCAGGTTATCACAATCGGAGTTTTTATTTACTTCTTTCGCGATCTCAAGACAGATATCCGCGACCTGCGCGATAAAGTGTTCGATCTCGGCACTCGGGTTTCACGCGTCGAAGGGCTCCTCGAAGCCAGGTCGGAGCAGAAGGATGATCGACATTCCTGACCTGCAATTCGTCCTGATGCTTCCTTCCGCCACGATTCAACCCTGGTACCGGACGTCCTTGAACGGTGAGACCAACGGTTCGTCCGGGCAGTGCAGCCGGCCGTTCACGACCCATCCACAGTCTCGCGCCTCGAGCTCCGACACGAGATACCCCTCCCACTTTTCTATTTCTTTTTCATAGGCCGGGTCGCTCACCAGGTTGCGGCACTCGCCGGGGTCCTTATAGAGGTCGAAGAACTGCTTCTGATCGATGCGCGGCAGCCAGATGAACTTCCGGTGGCCGTCCGTAACGTATTGCATCTCCTGTTCGGGCGCGTAGCACCAGCAATGCTCGCCGTGCAGGTAAGTTCTCCATCCACCTGAGTTGCCCCGGACCAGCGGCAGCAGGCTTTTTCCCGTCACCGTGGGCGGCACGTCCAACCCGGCGGCGTCCAGGATCGTGGGCATGATGTCGCGGAGTTCGGCCACGCCGTACGGAACGGGTGCCGTGACCTGTTCGTCCCAGGCAGCCGGCGGGCAGACGATCAGCGGAATCCTCGCGCTCCCCTCGTAGGCATAGGTCTTGCGCCAGAGATGGTGGTCGCCCACCATGTCCCCGTGGTCGGACGTGAAGACGATCCAGGTGTTGGACCAGGCCTCCGGCTCGTGCCGCTCCATCCAGTTCTTGAGCCGTCCGATCTGGGTGTCGATGAAGGAGATCTCCCCGTAGTACCCGGACCTGCCGCGATGGATGCGTGCGGCCGACTGCTTCCCGTGCCATGCGTTCACGTCCGTGGCGTCGAAGGGCACGTCGTGCATGTCCGCCCAGTCGCCGATGTACGGCGGTGGGGTTTCCCGGTCGTGGTACAGGTTGAAGTACCATCCGGGCGGCACGTAGGGCGAATGGGGCCGGGCGAAGCTGACGTTGAGGAAGAAGGGTCTTGCGCGGTCGCGCCGCGCGATGTAATGGATCGCACGGCTCATGGTCCAGGCCGTCGGATGGAGGTATTCCTCCGTATGCCAGGGACGCCCGATCCACGAGTTCCAGTTGACCCCGTGATCGTCCGGTGTAATGTCACGTTTCTTCTCCCGATCGAACCACTGCCGGTACTCGTCTCGCAGGCCCTGGGAGATCAACCGGCCGGACTCGTCCAGTTCCGACGACTGGAAGCCCATGTCGGCACGCTGCGGCGTGAAGTGGCCCTTCCCGACCAGGTGGGTGGCATATCCCGCATCCGCCAGCGTGCCGGCCAGGGTATGGGGGAAGTCGTTGGGGATGGGCCCCTGACCGCGTCCCATGCCGAGGACGCCGGTGTGCCACTGGTCCATGCCGGTCATCACGGTCGAACGGGCGGGAATACAGGATGGGATCGCGGTGTAGGCGTGGGGAAAACGCGCGCCCCGGGCGGCCAGGTGATCCAGGTTGGGCGTCTCCACCACCGGATGGCCGTCGCAGCTCATGCAGTCGCCGCGCATCTGGTCCGCCATGATGAATATGACGTTGGGACGGGACATGGCTTCATAACTTACGCTTCCCCGGTCTGCTGTCAAGATCGGAAGCCCCCCTCGCACCACGGTATATGAGCACGGTATACGACTTCCGTTAAGCCGTTAATCCCCTTGACATTGGGGCGGTCTCCTCCACATTTCATGCAGGGCAGGACCGTCGATATTCGAGCGATGCTCGACACCTCGAAATCCCGTCAAAGGAGGCATGCGCCCATGGCTGCGCGCGACAAACCCATAACCGATGAAGAGCGGGCATTCTGGGCGGACATTCGGCGCCAGTTCTACCTCGAGGACGGTGTGACCTTTCTCCAGGGCGGCTCGGTGGGTCCATCGGCGAGACCGGTCATCGAGCAGGTGATCGATTGGCTGCGGCAGGTGGAGGAGAACCCGCTGCGCAACCAGGGTGGCGGGCTCATGCGGACCCTGGTCGAGTCGGCCCGCGAGAAAGTCGCCGATTTCACCGGGGCTTCCGCGAGAAACACGGCCCTGGTACTCAACACCACGATGGGCATGAACGTCCCCGCCCGCGGGTTGCCCCTGCAGCCCGGCGGAGAGGTGTTGATGAGCGACCAGGAATATCCTTCCGTCCAGCGCATGTGGGAACACATGGCCAGGACGCAGCACGTGCTGATCCGGAAGGTCCCCCTGCCGACGCCGCCCGACTCGCCGGGGGAGATCGTCGAAGCCTTCGCCGCCCATATCACGCCGCGTACCCAGGTCATGGTCTTCTCCCACGTCTACTGCACTACGGGTCTTGTGGCGCCCGTTGACGAACTGACCACCCTGGCCCACAGCCACGGCGCCGTGGCCGTGGTGGATGGCGCCCACGCGGTCGGCATGGTGCCTGTCGATATCGAAGCCTGGGGGTGCGACTTCTACGCCAGCAGTACCCATAAGTGGCTGCTGGCGCCCAAGGGAACGGGCATATGCTATGTCGCGGATCCCTATCTGAGCGCGCTGCCGGCGCCCATTCTGGGATACAATACCTTCCCTGTGACCCACGCACGCCGGTTCGACGTGACGGGGACTCACGATACGACGCACTTCGCCGGACTGGGCGCCGCCATCGATTTTCAACAGGGCATCGGGTGGGAAGACCGGATCAGGCCCTATTGCCTCGACCTGGCCCGGTACCTGCGCGAACTGATCACGACAGAGATCGAAGACGCCCGCATGACCGTGCCCCCCGGGCCCGATATGTCCGGATTCCTTACTTCCTTTACCATCGACGGCTGCGATCTCCAGAAGATCGTACAGCTCATGTGGGAGGAGTATCGCATACAGATCGCCGGCACGCGGGCCGGCCATCTGCCCGTCTTCCGCATATCCACGCACTTCTACGACAGTTACGAGGATATCGATCGGTTCATCGACGCGTTGAAGGAGGTGCTCGCCACCCGGCGGAACGAGTTGTTCGAAGAACGGGAATAGTCCAGAACGATCACACCACGCGCCGCCGCGTGTGTGCAAGGCCCCGAACCCATGCTCAGACTCGAATTCGACCGCGGGACCATCCTGGTGCACGGCGACCGGGACCAGGTGGACGCGTTGTCCCTGCCCGGTTGCGTGTTCGACCGGCGGGTAGCGCTGTACCGTGCTCCGGCGCGGCATTACCGCGAGATCATCACCCGGCTCAACGACCGGGACATCCCCCATCAGGACGACGCCCGGTCCTACGGGAAACTGGACCTGTCCTTCCAGTCGGACCGGTCCCCTTTTCCCTACCAGCAGGAGGCCGTGGACGCCTGGTGGCAGGCGGGCGGACGGGGCATTGTCGTATTGCCGACGGGAGCGGGCAAGACTTTCGTCGCGCTCATGTGCATGGCCCGCGTCCAGCGCGGCACGCTGGTCGTCGTTCCGACCATCGACCTGATGCAGCAGTGGTACGGCGTGATTTCCAGCCAGTTCGACACCGAAGTCGGGCTCATCGGCGGGGGATACTACGACATCGAGCCCGTCTCCGTGACCACCTACGATTCCGCGTACCTGCACATGGAGCGGTTCGGCCACCAGTTCGGACTCGTGGTCTTCGACGAATGCCACCACCTGCCCGGACCCTCCTACCTGATGACCGCGGACCTGTCGCTGGCGCCCTACCGGCTGGGACTGACCGCCACGCTCGAACGGGAGGACGGGGCGGAGCATCTCCTGCGGGATGCGATCGGCGATACGGTCTACCGCCAGGAGATCCGTTCGCTGAGCGGAGAATACCTTTCCGGATACGAGACTATAAAGATCAGCGTGCGACTTTCGCCGGAAGAGCGGACGGAGTACCAGGAGGCGAGAAACACCTACCGGGCGTTTCTGGACAGCCAGCGGATCGCCCTGTCCGGCCCCGGTGGATGGGTGCGGTTCCTGGCGGCAACGTCGAGGAGCGAAGAGGGACGGAGGGCATTCACGGCCTACCGGAACCAGAAGACCATCGCCCAGGGTTCACAGGCCAAGCTGCGCGTCCTGGAACGGTTGATCCGCCAGCACCGCCGCGACCGCATGCTCATCTTCACCAGCGACAACGAAACGGTATACCGGATCTCGCGCCGGTTCCTCGTCCCCGCCATCACGCACCAGACGAAGGTAAAGGAGCGCCAGGACATCCTGGCGTCGTTCAACGCGGGCAGGTATCCCTTCCTGGTTACGTCCCGCGTGCTGAACGAAGGGGTCGACGTCCCCGAAGCCAACGTCGCCGTGGTGCTTTCCGGCACCGGCAGCGTGAGGGAGCACGTGCAGCGTCTCGGCCGGATCCTGCGCCGTGTCGAGGGAAAGCATGCATTGCTCTACGAACTGGTAGCCGAGCAGACGGGCGAGGAATACGCGAGTTCCCGGCGCAGGCAGCACAGTGCCTACCGGAAGCCATCGCCTGGGGAGGCGTGACATGCTGACCGGCGACTTGCTCCGCGTCCGGTTCCGCAAGGGACAGATCCAGCTTCCCTACATCGACGAAGCGAGCGGGGATCACCTGGGCGTGGCTGAAACGCTGATCCGTGCCTTCGTAAGCCATGAAGGCGGTTCCCGGCAGGAACTCGACGAAGAACTCGCGGATATCACGGGCGCGGGAACGGATTTCCTGTTCCACCGCGGCCTGAGCAAGCTGTTGAAGGATCGCTGCACCTTCGCGGCCGCTTCGCCCGTCGACCCGGTGGAACTGCGAAGCAAGATCTTTGAGTCGGCGGCGGCGGCTTACCGGAACACGGACCAGATCCGCATCGACCGGGAGGCCGTTCTGGCCAAGGCGGCGAAGTCGGCCGGCATTGAAGCAAAGGAGGTCGACCAGGCCTTCTATGCCGATCTCAAGGCGGCCGAGCGGCTGGAGTCTTTTAAATCCTGTACCCCGGAGTGGCTCCTCGGCAGGTACAACGTCGCCCTGGTCCAGGCCGTCCTGTTCCGGGCGGCGGAACTCGACCTGCACGTCGAGGGCGAGACTCCGGCCCGTTACCGCGACCTCTTCCGGAAACTGAAGTTCTTCCGGCTGCTCCACGAGATCCGGCAGACCGGTCCGGGGAATTACCACATTCATATCGACGGTCCCATGGCACTCTTCAAGTCCTCCCAGCGCTACGGACTGCAGATCGCCCAGTTTCTACCCGCGGTTCTGCACTGCGGGAACTGGTCGATCGCAGCAACCGTTACCTGGGGCGCCAGGCGTCGCGAGGGCGTGTTCAGGCTGACGCCCGAAACGGGACTCAAACCCATCGGCCCATCCACGGGCCAGTGGATACCCGAGGAGGTGGCCTGGCTCGAAGAACGGTTCGGCCGGCTGAAAACGGTCTGGCGCATGACGGCCGGATCGGAAATCATCGACCTTGGAGGCCGGGGCGTACTGGTTCCCGACTACGTTTTCACCCATCCGGCCGCAGGGACGAAAGTGTACCTGGATTTCCTCGGTTACTGGCGTTCCGCGGCGGTCCGGACACGTCTGGACCTGATCCGGCGCCACGGTCCGCCCAATCTGATACTGGCGATTTCCGACGATCTCGCCGTGGACGACGAATCCTCGTCGGGACTGCCCGGCGAAGTGTACAGATTCCGCCGGACTCCCGTGGCCCGAGACATCCTCGGAATCCTCGACGCCATGGCGGCGGAGACCCACGGTGGATCTCCGGAGACGCTGGACCTGTTCGATCACTGAGGAGCGCCATAAAGGGGTTGATTTAACCGTCCGCCCTGCCATAGGTTATGGCCATGTCCTCCCATCCTTCCCCTTCCGTCTCATCGACATGGATTACCCGGGGTTTCGAGGCCTTCCGACGCGGTACCTTCGGCAATGGCGGCCAGAATCTCTATGTGTCGCGGGCGGGGATACTGCAACGCATTCACCAGTTCGACCTGGACCGCGACGGCCACGTCGACCTCGTCTTCTGCAACAGCCAGAACCATGGTGAAAAACCTCCAGTTACCCTGTATCATGACGTACTCGGTCGGACCACTCCCCGGTTTCTGCCGTCCGACGGGGCGAGAACGGGTGTCGTCGCCGACATGAACGGGGATGGATACGACGACCTGGTCGTCGGCATGTTCTATAACGGCATCCGGCGGGATCTCAACGCGTTCCTGTACTACGGCGGCCCGGATGGACTCGGCGAACGGCGGGTGCAGTACCTGCCCGCGCCTTGCTGCACTTCGGTGGCCGCGGGTGATTTCGACGGCGACGGCAGGCCGGACCTGGCCTTCGTATCCGGCGGCAGGCTGCGGCTGTTCCGCCAGACGGCGCTGGGGTTCGAACCGAAAGGCTACCGGGACCTGGAAATCGAGGCGGACCAGGCCGCGTCCTGCGATCTGGACGGCGACGGGTACGCCGACCTGGTCATCCGGACCGCCCGGGGAAGCGTCCGGGTATACTGGGGCGGTCCGGACGGAATAGTGCCGGAACGATCATCCGACGTCTTCGTCGTTGCCGACCCGCCCGAAAGACCGGACCAGGCGGACCCGGCTGACCAGGCGGACCCGGCTGACCAGGCGGACCAGGGCCTCGATGGTTATCCCGAGGAGGTCGATCCCGCTGTACCGCTGGTCTCCGTGCTCCATATCCGGGGTGCGCCCCATGTATTCGTCGCTCGGACCGATGCGATCTTTCTCGTTCCCTTCGAAGGGGGACGGGCGGCCGGGACGCCGGTCCGGCTTTCCTGCCGGAACGCCTTCGCAGCCGCCGCGGGCGACCTGGCCGGCGACGGACGATGCGGCCTGGTCGTGGCCTGCCGTGACCGCCACGGCGGGGAGGAGTGTTCGTGGCTGTACCACGACGGGGACGAGGGCGGGTACAGCGATCAGAACCGCACGGCGATCCCCAGCCGATACGCCTGCGATGCGGCCGTCGGGGACCTGGACGGGGACGGCCGGTCCGAAATCGTGATCTGCCAGACCCACACGCCGGAGAGCTATACGTCGGAATCCCTGGCGTACCGCTGGGGCCGGGACGGGCTGTCGCCACCGCGCGTCCTCGAGACCCATGACGCCCGGCGGGTGCTGCTGGTCCGCATGACCCGTGCCTCGGACGATCCCCTGCCGCAGGCCGTTTTCATCAACCAGTTCAGCCGGGACCTGAGGGGCGACATCCCCGTCTTCGTCTATTACGGCGGTCCCGATGGGTTCAAGGCGGAAAACCGCCAGGAAGTGCCGGGGTGGGGTGCGGTGGAAGCGCTCCGGTGCGACCTGAATGACGACGGGATGCCTGACCTGATCCTGGCCAACGCCTCCGAAAACTCGGTCCGCAAGGATCCGGGGTCCTACGTGTACTACAACGATGAAGGGCGATTAGGGAGCGAACCGGACGTGCGCCTGCCGACCGTGCGGGCCCACGGGGTCTGCTGCGCGGACCTGGACCGGGACGGATACCTGGACCTCGTCTTCTGCGGATTCGACCATCCGGATATCGTCATCTTCTACGGCGGACGGGACGGCTTCGACGCCGGCCGAACGGAGCGCATCCGGCTCGAATACGAGGGCGTCGTGTACAAGGATCCGCGCTGGATCTTCCTCGTCGACCTGGACGGCGACGGCTGGCTCGACCTGGTCGTGCCACAGATCGCCGACGACTACAGCTTCATCCTTTGGGGCGGCCCGGAAGGCTTCAGCATGGACCGGTGCCAGGCGCTTTCCGTGTGGCACGGCGCCTGCGCCCGGGCGGCGGACCTCAGCGGGAACGGGTATCCCGACCTGGTCATCGGCGGACACGAACCGTCGATCGGAGCGCCCCATGACTCTTTCGTGCACATCTACTGGAATGGTCCCGACGGGCTTCGCGAGGACCGCCGCACCCTCCTGCCGTCCAACGCGGTGAACGCCATGTCCATCATGGACTTCAACGGGGACGGCCTGCTCGACCTCTTCGTCTGCTCCTACCACGATAACCGCGTGCGGGACATCGATTCCTACATCTACTGGAACCGTGCCGGCCGGGGATTCTCCGCCGACGACCGCACCCGGCTGTTCACCCATTCCGCGTCGGGCTGCGTAGCCGCGGACTTCGACGGTGACGGCCGCGCCGACCTCGCCATCGCCTATCACAAGGTCGAGGGCGACCACGTCGGCCATTCCGCCGTCTGGTGGAACGGTCCCGACGGGTTCGACGCCAGGCGGGTCACCCGGCTGCCCACGATGGGCCCTCACGGCATGACCGCCGTGCAGACGGGCAACCTGTTGGACGCGGGGCCTGAAGAATACTATGTCTCGGCTCCGCACGAGATATCCCGGGGACAGGCCATGACCGGCATCGACTGGGAAGCGGAATGCGGACCGGGCACCTGGGTGCGCGCCCAGGTCCGGTGGGCGGACTCGGAGGAGGCGCTTGCACGATCGGCCTGGCATGGCGCCGGGGGAGCGGGCACCTGGTACGAGACGCCCCAGCCGGTACGGGTCGCGGACGCGGGAACATGGGTCCAGTACCGGCTCGCGCTGGGCGCTAAAAACGGCGGAAGCACCCCGAGGGTTACGGAAGTCCGGCTGGAAACGGGTTGACGGTCCGGCCGCCTTGTCCTTCGGCAAGCGGGGACCGCGGGTCGGCGGATGGATCAACGGAGAACAGGGCATGCGAAAGGCGTCGGAAGTCCTCGATCAGATACAACGCTGGGCGGAAGCGGACGATCAGATCAGGGGGCTGGTCCTGTCGAGTGGCCGGGTCGATGGAAACGACCAGGTCGATTTGTTGTCGGACTACGACGTGATCGTGTACGTCACGGACCCGGAGCCCTACAAACGGGACGACATCTGGCTGGAAGCGTTCGGATCCGTGATGACGCGCTCGCCGACCTTGCCAACGCAGTTCGATGATGGCAGAATAGGCCGCATGGTAATTTATGACGATGGCGTCCGGATCGACTGGAGCGTCGCGGACGTTGAGTCCATGCACGACCTCAACGGCGAGCCCGAACCTTACCGAGTGCTGCTGGACAAGGACCGGATCGTACATAATCCCATATTGCCCTATCACAGCGCCTACCACGTTCAAAGGCCGTCGAAGGACGAATACGACGAACTGGTGGCCGATTTCTGGTGGGACATCATCTACGTAGCCAAGGCCCTGTGGCGTGACGAACTCTACTGGGCGAAGCACATGAACAGAAAGGTTCATTCCCCCTTTCTTGAAAAAGTCATCGAATGGCATATCGGCATGAAAAACGACTGGTCGGTTACGACCAACAAACACGGCCGCTGGTTCAAGCGCTACCTGGACCCCGGGACATGGGCGGAAATCGAATCCACGTATTCGGGTGCGGACCTGGATCAGAACTGGGACGCCCTGTTCAATGCGATCCGGCTGTTCCGGCGTCTTGCCGTCACCGTCGCCGACGGGTTGGATTTCGACTATCCTCACGAAACCGACCGGCGCGTCACGGCGTACATGGGGAAGATCAGGCGGCTGGACCGGGACGCCGAGGATTTCGTGTGAACCAGGCGCGCCGCCGAGGGTTTCTTCTAACACAGATCAAACTGGAGCATCGAAGATGAAGGCACTGCTTGAGAAACTGAATATCGAGGCTTTGAACGCCGGAGCCTGTACGGGGATGGACGGCTGGATTCACGGGGAGGGGCCCATCCTGACGTCGTACAACCCGACGACGGGCGAGCCGATCGCGGGCGTGCGGCAGGCGACGCCCGAGGTCTATGACCGGGTGATCGAACACGCCCGCGCCGCCTTCGATACCTGGCGAGCGCTGCCCGCGCCGAAGCGGGGCGACATGGTCAGGGACCTGGGCAACATCCTGCGGGCGTACAAGGAACCGCTGGGTGAACTCGTCTCCCTGGAGATGGGGAAGATCCGCGTGGAGGGCATGGGAGAAGTCCAGGAGATGATCGACATCTGTGATTTCGCCGTCGGCCTTTCGCGCCAGTTGTATGGACTGACCATCGCGAGCGAGCGGCCGAGTCACCGCATGAGCGAGCAGTGGCACCCCCTGGGCGTGATCGGCATCATCACCGCCTTCAATTTCCCAGTGGCGGTCTGGTCGTGGAATGCTTCCCTGGCCTCGGTGTGCGGCGACGTCACCGTATGGAAACCGAGCGGGCAGACGCCGCTGACGGCCGTGGCCACGCAGCACCTGTGCAACCGGGTCATGGCCGACCACGGGGTGGACGGCGTGTTCAACCTGGCCATCGGCCGCGGCAGCGACGTGGGCAACCTCATCCTCGATGACGAACGCATACCGCTCGTATCCTTTACGGGTTCGACCGCGACGGGCCGGACCGTGGCCGCACGGGTCGCTTCCCGGTTCGGCCGCAGCATACTGGAACTGGGCGGCAACAACGCGATCGTCGTCACCGAAAACGCCGACCTCGAGCTGGCCGTGCCCGGCATCGTATTCGGCGCCGTAGGGACGGCGGGACAGCGGTGTACCTCGACGCGTCGCATCATCGGGCACAAAAGCTTGACGACGACGCTGATCAATCGACTGGCCCGCGCCTACGCGCAGGTGCCGATGGGAGATCCCATCGACGACGGCACGCTCATGGGACCGCTGGTCACGGTCGACGCCGTGGACGACATGATGCAGGCCATCGAGCAGGCGAAGACCGAGGGCGGAGAGGTCGTCACCGGCGGGAAACACCGTCCGGACCTGGGACCGAACTTCGTCGAACCGACGATCATCCGCATGCCCGCCCAGTCGGCTATCGTGAAACAGGAGACCTTCGCCCCGATCCTGTATATCCTGGAGTATGAAACCCTGGACGAGGCCATTGATCTGCACAACGACGTGCCCCAGGGTCTTTCCAGCGCCATCTTTACCGACAGCCTGCGCGAGGCGGAGCGCTTTCTCTCCGCGACGGGATCGGACTGCGGCATCGCGAACGTGAACATCGGTACGTCGGGCGCCGAGATCGGCGGGGCCTTCGGGGGCGAGAAGGAGACGGGAGGCGGCCGCGAATCGGGCTCGGACGCCTGGAAAGCCTACATGCGCCGCCAGACCAATACCGTCAACTGGTCCACCGATCTCCCGCTGGCCCAGGGAATCGAATTCGACACCGTCGGATCAGACGGTGACTGACCGCGCTTCTCAAATCAACCACAGGGAGGAATACGCATGTCATCCAACGGAGCGTTTATCATCGACAAGAACCTGGGCGCGCGCCTGGATGAATCCCAGGCCGATCTGACCCGGGTGAATGCCGACGGCAAGGAGGTGGTCCCGCCGACAGACGAACAGAAGTACCTGTTCGACAAGGACGGCTGGCTTTTGATCCCCGGGGTGCTTTCCGAAGCCGAATGTGCGGAGATGCGGGCATTCTGCCTGCAGCTGCACCATGACCCGGAGTCCATTCCCGAACGGGAGCGGTCGGCGCTCGGCGGTCCGCTGCAAAGCCTGACGGATCATCCGCGGGTGGTGGGGTTCATGAACGAATTCCTGGCCTATCCCGGCCTGTCCAACCAGATCTGCTACGGTTTCAGACAGGAATCGGCCACGCTGTTCTACCGGGAAGCCGGCGACGGCGAGTTCGGGCCCCACAACGGGAACGGCATGCTGCGGCTCCCCGGCGACTCCCATCTCTACCACTGCATTCCCGGGAAGGCCAACTCCGCGCTGACCCGGGTGGTCTGGGAGTTGAACCCGGTGGAGGAGGGGAACGGCACGCTCCTGGTAACCGGCAGCCACAAGTCCGTCTTTCCCACGCCGTCCTCCATCCAGTCGCCGGACTCGCCGATCTGGGATACATATACCTGTCCGGCTGGATCGCTGATGTTCTTCACCGAGGCCCTGACGCACAGCGGAAGGCCGTGGGTCAGCGAGAAGTATCCGCGCGTCGCCATTTTCAGCTGCTATAACTCCGTCAACTCCAGGTGGCACAATTGGGATCCCGATCCGGAGCTGCTCGCCTCCATGCCGCCCCTGCGCCAGACGCTCTACCGCGGCGTCTACGCGGGGAACAATCTGGTGGGGGGCGTGATGCTCTAGGACCGGCGGCCGTGACCGGTATACGGCCGGCTCAGACGATCCCGGGGCGTCGATTTAGTTGATGGAATCGGGTTCCGCGGGGCTACGCCGATTACGCCGATTACGCCGGTCAGCCCGGTCAGCCCGGTCAGCCCGGTCAGCCCGGTCAGCCCGGTAACCGCAGATAGTCCTCCTCGAGCACCTTGCCGAGGCAGTGCAGGAGATAGTCGGCGTCTTCCCGGGTGAAGACCAGGGGAGGCTTGATCTTCAGGACGTTGTGCAGGGGGCCGTCGGTGCTGATCAGCACCCCGTGGTCCCGCATCCGGTTGGCCACGTAAGAAGCCTGGTGGCCGGCCGGTACCAGCGAATCGCGGTCCAGCACGAGTTCCACGCCCACGTAGAGCCCCATGCCGCGGACGTCACCGATGATCGGGTGGTCCGGCTCCAGGGCGCGAAGCTCTTCCAGCAGGTAGCCGCCCACCTCCAGGGCATTGGCCTGGAGCCCTTCTTCCTCGATGATATCCAGCACCGCCAGGCCGATGGCGCAGGAGACCGGGTTCCCGCCGAAGGTGTTGAAATACTCCATGCCGTTGTCGAAAGCGCCCGCGATCTCGGGGGTGGTAACCACCGCGCCCAGCGGGTGGCCGTTGCCGATAGGCTTTCCCAGGGTGACGATGTCCGGTACCGCGTCCTGGGTCTCGAATCCCCAGAAGTGCGAACCCACGCGTCCGAATCCCACCTGCACCTCGTCGGCGATGCACACGCCGCCCGCTTCGTGCACCTGTTGGAACGCCTTCTTGAAATAGCCGTCCGGCAGTACGATCTGCCCACCGCAACCGGGCAGGGACTCGGCGATGAAGGCGCTGATGCCGCGGTCCTGTTCCGCGAGCGCATCGATCCGTTCGCGTACGTGGTCGGCATACCGTGCGCCCGTTTCAGGCGAATAGCCCTTGTACGGCCCGCGGTAGGGGTCGGGGAGCGGCACCTTGTGGACATGGGGCGGCGCGCCTTCGCCGCCGGGGCCGTCGAACTTGTAGGGACTGATGTCGACCAGGGACGTGAGGTTGCCGTGGTAGGCCCCGTCGAGGATGAGCAGGTCCCTTCGTCCCGAATAGGCCCGCGCCAGTCGAAGAGCGAGGTCGTTGGCCTCGCTCCCGGAGTTCACGAAAAAACACACGCTTAAGGGGTCGGGCAGTTTCGCGCAGAGCCGTTCGGCGTAGTCCACGAGGTTGTCGTGCAGATAGCGGGTATTGGTGTTCAGCACGGCCATCTGCCGGTGGCTCGCGGCGACCACCCGGGGATGGCTGTGCCCCACGTGGGGTACGTTGTTCACGGCGTCGAGGAAGGCGCGCCCCTCCTCATCGTACAGGTACTGCATATGGCCCCGGACGATCTTCAGGGGACGCCGGTAGGAGACGCTCAAGGACCTGCCGATGTGCTCGCGGCGGGACGAAAGGACCTCCTGCCGTGTCCGCTGGTCCGGCGGGAACGCTCCGGCGGGCACGCCGAGTATGACATTCGGGTCCGGGGAAAGGCTGCGCCAGACGTTCCGCTGGCTCGGTCCGCCGACGCCGGGGAAATCGCCCTTTTTGCCCAGCATGTCCGTGACGACCTGAAAATGCAGGTGGGGCGGCCAGCCGCCGTTTACCGCCGGGTCGCCGAGTGTGGCGAATCGTTCCCCTTTCTCGATCCGCTTGCCCTCGAAGAGACCGGTGAGCGATTCGACGCTCAGATGCCCGTACAGCGTATAGAAATTCACGGCCGAGCCGGCTGAACCGGCCGTGCCTTCCGAGCCGGCTGAACCGGCCGTGCCTTCCGAGCCGGCTGAACCGGCCGTGCCTTCCGGTTCTTCCGTCCCTACCCGTTCCTCCGCGACATGTTCCAGAATGATGCATGGGCCGTAGTCCAGTGGCTGCGTGTTGTTCCGGAAGCTGTGGACCTTGCCCTCCAATGGCGCGAAGACCGGCGATCCGGCGGGCAGGAACACATCCATGCCCAGGTGGATGGTCCGGCGTTCCGGCATTTCGTCGGAATCCAGGGTGAACTGCCCGGCGGTGTAGACCTGGCGGGCTTCGTCGTAACGGCCGATCCCCGCCTCGGCCCCGGTTTCTTCCATGCGCCGGAAAACCTCTCTGGTAAGGTCGTCCACGCCGATGGAACCCCCCAGCAGGGCCCGGTCCGGGCTGCTCACGCTGAGATCGAATACCAGGGCGGTGGAGAGGTCCACATCGGGACCCATGACCGGCGCGAAGGCACCGCGCTTCGATGAGAGGTACGTTTCGATGCCGGGTGTCTGCGGACACGGCGGCCGTCCACAGGCGTCCCGGAACAGGTATTCGGCAAAGGATGGGGCGGCGTCCTTGAGTTTTTCGAGGAGGTCCCAGGCGTTTTTCTCGCTGACGGACAGGTAGGTATTCTCCGGTTCGGCAACCTGCTGGTGGGCCGAGATGGCCACGCTCATGCAGAGCCGCATCACGGCGCAATGGTACATCAGTTTCAGTTCCAGGTCCGTCAACGGGTGCTCGGTGTGGTACCCGGCCACGACGTGGGCGGCCGCCGCAAGGGGTTCGGCCTTGCCGAGCATGACATAGGCGGCGGCCACGGCCGGTTCGAAGAGCGCGCAGGAATGCACCATGTCACCGAAGTCGATCAGGCCGGCCACTTCCAGTTCGCTCGGTGCCGGGTCTTCGGGGCTGACCCCGCGGGCTCGGTTGACCCCGCGGGCTCGGTTGACCAGGCTGACCAGGCTGACCAGGACATTCTGGTCGTTGGCGTCGTTGTGGATGAACTGGCGCGGCAGCGATGAGAGGTGGGGCTCGACGGTTTTCTCGTATGCTTCGCAGAAATTCATGACCAGGTCGCGCCGGCCGGCGTCGTGGATCTGGCCGGCGTATCGGCGCACGACGTCCGGTCCGTTGTCCACGTTCCAGATGAGTTCCGGTTGCTTTTCCTCGTGGGAGAAACCGGCGAAAGCACGGGTCAACCGTCCGAGGAAGGCGCCGAGGTGGTTCAGCAGGCCGGGACCGTGCGGCCTGGCGTCGCAGAGGGGCCGTCCGTCGACGTAGGTCAGCATTCGTACCAGGTGATGGCGTCCGTCGTGTCCATCGACCCGGGTGATGGCCTCGCCGTCCCCCGTGCGGCATACCCGCGGCCAGGCAGCTTCTTCGTAGTGCGCGGACAGGTGTTCCAGGGCGGCATGCTGAAGGTCGAGAATGCCGCGCCGCTCGCCCGCGCCGGAGATCTTGAGGACGAACACCTTGCCGTCGCCGGCCGTCACCCGGAAGTTCTGATCGCGCTCACTCGGCAACGCGCGCAGCGTGCCGGAAACACCATACAGGGAACGGGCGAGTTCACCGGCCTTTTCAGGACTGAAGCGGGGCCGGTTCTCGGAGATGGCGGACAGAGGGGGCCTGCTACCGGGCATAGTCATCGTCGTTGTTCCCGCGCCAGTCGGGGAGATATCCCTCCGTACGTCCGAAACCGTAGGAGGGCCCGATCTGGTTGGCGGATTTCCAGGGCCACGCCTGGCCGCCGATGAGGCGGAATTCATCGCCTTTGCCGCAGAGCCAGTAGAACATGTGGGCCACGTAACGGGCGGCCCCGTGCCCTCCGTAGTCGGCGTGTCTGAAGTCGAAATCCGGTTCGACGATCCAGTCCCGCGTGGGCGGCACCGTACGCCAGTAGCTGTATTTCAGCATGTGCCGCAGGCCGGATGCCGTGGATTCGCCCCGGCGGTGCAGGATGCTTTGCGAGTGCAGTCCGATGGTCCCCGCGGGTCCCGAACACAGCACCCCGTTCTCCTCCTGGCCCCTTCGGGTCGAGCGGATATGGGAACCGGGCGTGACTTCGGTGGGTCCCATGTTGTCGGGGGTGTCCTGGGGGAAATAGAATGCCTCGACGAAACGGATCTCCGGACCGAACACGTGATCGGCGTCGTGGTGCCAGGGCTGTGATTCCTTCGGACATTCGATCCGGTGGTCGCTGACCAGCACCGGCAATCCCACGTGACGGCCGAGGAGCGAACGGAGCGCACCCGCCATCACGGGATTGATCAGGACGTGCTCGATGAACCAGTCTTCGAGCAGTATCGAACTCGGTTCATGGGAATTCCGGATCCGGGCCAGGTCTTCTTCGGTCATACCCTCGGGCATGTAGCACGGATTGGCGGGGATCTTCCCGTTCAGGTAATCGCGCGTCCGCCGGTTGATCTCGTCGGGCACGACGCCCTCGAAATGCAGATATCCGTCCCTGCAGAAGCGTAGCACCTCCGAATCCGTGAGCGTGGGCTCGCAGTCGAAAGTCCGCCGGGATGCGTCGTACTGCATGTTTTATTCCTTGATTATGGGCCTGCGCGGCATAATTTCCAGATACAAACCTGTCTTGAGACAACAGTAAAATATGCAGTGCGATCTGACGGCGGGACAAGGGTTTTCCGACCGGGCACATGCATTGCGGCCATCGCGAAAGGGTTCGAAGCCATGGGTATCTATGAAGACATCGGCGTGCGTCCGGTCATAAACGCCATCGGCACGGCTACGCGTTACGGGGGCGCCCTTCTGGACCCGGAAATCATGGAGACCATGCGCGCGGCATCCCGGGAGTTCTGTATCCTGGACGAACTGCATGAGAAAGCCGGTGAGAAAGTCGCCCGAATGCTCGGCGTGGAAGCGGCCTACGTCACCGCCAGCGCCGCGTGCGGTCTGGTCATCACCACGGCGTCCTGCATGACCGGGACCGACCCGGAGCGGATCCGCCAGCTTCCGGACACGACCGGGATGCGTGACGGAGTGATCGTCCAGAAGACCCACCGGATCGCCTACGACCAGGCCATTCGGCTGACCGGTGCGAAGCTGATCGAGCTGGACGACTCGGACGGTCCGCCGGCAGATGCCATGCGGGCGGCCATCGGGGATGGATCACGGGCGGCAGCGGTCTTTTACCTGGGCAAGAACTTCAAGAACGACCGCTCCGTCCCGCTGGAACAGGCCGTGGCCATGGCCCATGCCGTCGACGTGCCCGTCATCGTCGACGCGGCCTCGGAATGTCCTCCGGTATCGACGCTGACCCGGTTCACGGAGGCCGGTGCCGACCTGGTCATATTCAGCGGCGGCAAGAGCCTCCAGGGTCCGCAGTCGACCGGCCTCATCATCGGACGGAAGGACCTGATCAGCGCCTGCGCGGTGAACGGGACGCCCTTCGCCACGGTCGGCCGGCCGATGAAGGTCAGCCGGGAGGAGATCTTCGCCTTCATCAAGGCCCTCGAAATCTACCTGAACCGGGACCATGCGGTGGACGCGGCGGGCTGGGAAGCAAAGGTGCGCTACATCGAAGAGGAACTGGCCGGCATTCCCCACGTTTCCGTAGGCCGGCTCGATCCGGAGGAAACCTACGCCGTGCCACAGCTCGAGGTCACCATCGATCCGGAAGCCGGTCTGACGGGAGACGATGCAGTGAAAGCACTGCTCGACGGCACGCCCAGGATCATCGTGCAGGACAGGGGCGAGGAGGGATTCTCCATCAATCCCCATAACCTGCAGGACGGCCAGGAGCGGATCGTGGCGGAAAGGTGCCGGGAGGTGCTTGCCGGTGGGTAGCGGCCTGGTCAGGACCCCGTGCGTACAAACCTCGGCCGAACCGGGCGAAAGCGGCTTGTCCAAGACCCGTCCACAGCCGGAAAACATCTTGCATGCTTACTAAAACAAACTATTTTCAAATTGATGTATTTTATATATGGTCGTCCTTGGAAATGGCTCGAACCATACCCCTTGACCGGACAGCTCGGTTGATCAGATAGGCTACACTGACTGCGGTATATGACTGCCCACACTTCCGCCTCGCGCAGGAGATCTCCTATGACACGGCATGTCTTCCGGAAGTCCCTGAATTTCCTCGTTGTTGTGTTCGGCCTGCTCGTGATCTACGGGTTATTTACAAATGTGCGCCCGGCGTTCGCGCAGACGCAGATATCCTGTCCACTTCCTGAAGGGGCAACGCCTCCTGCGGACCCGGCTGTGACGGCCCAGCAAGTGGAAGACGGCAGCGCTACCCTTGAGGACTTCGCGCTCGCCGTGAGGGAGCGGTCCAGAGAATATGCCCAGGGGGCCGCGTCCCATGAGGAAGGGGTATATATCGGATGTATCGTCAGGCAGGATGATGGGATCTGGCGTTCCGGTTCCACCTACATCGTGAGCCTGACGCTCGACGGAAGATTATACATTCACGCGAAGGACATGGCATTGTCCGGCCGGCAACTCAACCCCTTGATTTACGGATCGATCCTTCAAG
This sequence comes from Gemmatimonadota bacterium, assembly GCA_026702745.1. Classification (NCBI taxonomy): domain Bacteria; kingdom Pseudomonadati; phylum Gemmatimonadota; species Gemmatimonadota bacterium. The sequence continues at coordinate 7,061 of JAPPBT010000102.1, read as the reverse complement.
CCCTGGGCGTCTCCCCAGCCATTCTCTTCAATCTGGCATCTCCCGATTCCTCCACTGTCGCCCAGGCCATCGACGCCCTGCTGGGCACATTGTCGCAGGAACCGGACGGCGCATTCGATGCGACCGTCCCTGTTCCGGGTCTGTCACCAGGTATACCCGGCGCCTCGGGCCATGCCGCCGTCTATGTGGACCCCAATTTAGGGTCTCCGGTTCTGCTGCTGGTCGGATTCGACATCAATGCATCGCACCTGGTCGACGAAGTCATCGATTACGGCGACCCGGCTATTACCGCCAGTGAGGTCGTGGACCGGGAAACCTTGAAGGCCTTCGTCACGCAAGCGGGAGAGCACCTGCGTGAATTCATACAGTCGGGCGATGCAGCCGCCAGCTCTAAATTCAGGCTCGCTTTGCGGGATCCAAACGGGCCCTGGCGACACGGGTCCGTGTACCTCTACGTCCTGGACCTCAACAGCAACACGATCCTGTTTCACGCGGCGTTTCCGGATGAATTCGAGTACCGTCCGCTAATACCGACCGTCCGGGACGCCGTGACGGGAGAGTACATTCTGCCGCAGGTCATCGAAGCGGCGAAAAACAATCCGGAAGGCGGCTTCGTGGAGTATTACTTCGACGATCCCACAGACGACACCGACAGCGCCGACATCCCCAAGTTGGGCTACGCCCGCGAGTTTGCCGCTGAACTCCGGAGGCCGGATGGAAGCGTCGTATCGGCCGACTTCATCATCGGGTCGGGCTTGTATGGGCGCACGCCCGATCCCGTCGCAACAGGTCCCTGTCCATTCCCTGACGGGACAACGCCACCGCCGGATCCTTCTGTGACGGCGCAACAGGTGGAAGACGGCAGCGCAAGTCTGAGGGACTTCACGCTGGCCGCCAGAGAGCGGTTGAACGTAGAAATAGGCGATGGACTGTACTTGTACAATCTGTGTCTCATCAGACAGGAAGGAGGGCCTTACCGTTCCGGCTCCACCTACCTCGTGCAGCTGACGCCCGACCGCAGGGTGTACGTTCACTCGAAGCAAATGGCCTTGTCGGGACGGCGCATCAAAGCCTCGATCTATACTGCGATCCTTACTTCGCTGGGCGTCACGCCAGCTGATCTGGTCAAATTGCAATCTACCGATCCCGCCATTCGAGGTCCCGCATTAGCCGCCCTCAACAACCTCTTGTCGCAAGAACCGGACGGCGCATTCGATGGGACCAGGTTCGGTGCACCCGGCGCCTCCGGCCATGCCGGCAGCTACTTCTCGGAGCATCTTGGCGTTCCGACCGTGCTGCTCGCGGGATTCGACCTGAACGAAACACACCTGGATGAAGAAGTCATCGATTACGGCGATCCGGCCATTACCGCCAGTGAGGTGGTGGACCGGGAAACCTTGAAAGCCTTCGTCGGGGAAGCGGGGAAGTATTACCTCAACCTCTTCCAGACCGACGGTCGAGCCTCTTCCACGAAATCCAGGGTTGCCCTGCGGGATCCGAACGGGCCCTGGAGGCATGGGTCGGTGTACCTTTACGTCCTGGACCTCCACAGCAGCACGATCCTGGTTCATGGAGCGTTTCCGGACCGATACGAGCTTCGGCCCCTGGTAGCGACCGTACGGGACGTCGTGACCGGAAAACTCATTCTGCCGCAGGTCATCGAAGCGGCGAAGAGCAACCCGGAAGGCGGCTTCGTGGAGTATTATTTCGACGACCCCACGGACGACACCGACAGCGCCGACGTCCCCAAGGTGGGATACGCCCGCCGGTTCAAAGGTGAACTCCCGAGGCCGGACGGAAGCGTCCTCCCGATTGATGTCATCATCGGGTCGGGGTTCTATGGGCGCGCGCCCGAGATTGCCGCACCCTGTCCGCTCCCCGACGGTGTTGCACCTCCGATGGACCCGACCGTGACGGCGCAACAGGTGGAAGACGGCAGCGCCAGCCTGAGGGACTTCACGCTGGCCGCCAGAGAGCGGCTGAACGTGGAATTAGGAGATGGCGTCTACTTGTACAATCTGTGCCTCATCAGGCAGGAAGGGGGACCTTACCGTTCGGGCTCCACCTACCTCGTGCAACTGACGCCCGACCGCAGGGTGTATGTTCACGCGAAGCAAATGGCCCTGTCGGGACGGCGCATCAAAGCCTCGCTCTATACCGCGATCCTGATTGCGCTAGGCGTCACGCCAGCCGATCTGGCCAAACTGCAGTCTACCGATCCCGCCATCCGAGGTCCCGCAATAGCCGCCCTCAACAACCTCTTGTCGCAGGAACCGGACGGCGCATTCGATGGAACCAGGTTCGGTGTACCCGGCGCCTCCGGCCATGTCGGCAGCTACTACTCGGAACATCTCGGCGTCCCGGTCTTGCTGCTCGCGGGACTCGACCTGAACGAAACGCACCTGGATGAGGAAGTCATCGATTACGGAGACCCGGCCATTACCGCCAGTGAGGTGGTGGACCGGAGAACCCTGAAGGCCTTCGTCGGGGAAGCGGGGAAGTACTTTCTCAACCTCTTCCAGACCGAAGGCCGAGCCTCTTCCACGAAATCAAGGGTTGCCCTGCGGGATCCGAACGGTCCCTGGAGGCATGGCTCGGTGTATCTCTACGTCCTGGACCTCCAAAGCAACACGATCCTGGTCCATGGAGCGTTTCCGGACCGGTTCGAGCTTCGGCCCCTGGTAGCGACCGTGCGGGACGTCGTGACCGGAGAACTCATTCTGCCGCAGGTCATCGAAGCGGCGAAAAGCAACCCGGAAGGCGGCTTCGTGGAGTATTACTTCGACGATCCCACCGACGACACCGACAGCGCCGACGTCCCCAAGTTGGGATACGCCCGCCGGTTCGCGGGTGAATTCCCGAGGCCCGACGGAAGCGTCCTCCCGATCGACGTCATCATCGGGTCGGGGCTTTACAATCCTGCACCCGATGAACCGCTGGAGATCACCCTGACGGTATCTCCCGCCACGCTGACGGAGGATGGCGGGGTCCAGACGGTGACGGTAACGGCCACGCTGTCCAGCGCACCGATTCCGGTAGCGTCGGTGATCGACCTTTCTCTGTCCGGCACCGCCACCGCCGACGATTACAGCGTCACGGGAGATCTGGTCATCACGATACCCGCCAGAGCGACGGAGGGGTCGACGGAACTGACCTTCACGGTCACGGACGACACGGTATACGAATCAGGGGGCGAGACGATTGTCATTACCGCACGCAGCGAGGAGGTGGACCTCGATTCCGCCACGATTTCGGTGACCGATTCCTATGACGCTCCCGCGACGATTGGCACTCCGCCCGCGGTATCGCTGGAGGCGGGAGACGACGAAACGGTCAATACAGGCCCGCTGTTCAGCGGAACGGACCTGAGCTATTCGGCGTCCTCGACGGATAACGGCGTTGTCGAAGCGGTCATGTCGGGCGCCGTGCTGACGGTAACGGGGGTGCGCAAAGGAGGCGCCACGGTCAACGTCTCGGCCCGTAACGCGGCGGGCGAGGCGAGCCTCGCCGTCAGCGTGACTGTCACGGCCGTCGCGGCAGAACGGGAGGCCTATACGAACATCCTGGCGGCCATCGGGCGAAGCATGCTGTCCGGAGTCTCCGCCACCATAGGCGGCAGGTTTTCCGCCGGTGGTGGACGGGAGATCACCGTGGGAGGCCGCAGGATCGACGGATTCGCATCGGGCATCACGGCGCTGGCCGGACTGACCGGCCAAGGCCGGCAGACCGCATCGAAAGAGATGGCGTTGCTCCAGGGCGCGGAACGCCGCCATGGCGCGAGCGGCGACTACCTGCTGCGGACGAGCTCGTTCTCCTACGCGATGGAGGATCACACAGGCAGCGGCGGGCTCAGGTGGTCCGTCTGGGGCGCCGGCGACCTGCAGAACTTCCAGGGAGAGCCCGATGTGGACGCCAGCTACGACGGAAACCTCAGAACGGCGTATCTCGGATTTGACGTGGCCACTGGGCGCAGCTGGTTGGCGGGTATTGCCCTTTCTCGTGCGATGGGCGAGTCCGACTACGACGTTACCGTGGCGAGCGGCAGCCTGGAATCGCGGCTTACCTCGGTGCTGCCGTACTTGCGCTGGACCTGCCCCACCGGTTTCACGGAAGTGTGGTCGATCGTGGGACTCGGTTCCGGCGAAGTTGAGGTGGAGGATGGCACGAGCGACCTGTCCATGCGTATGGGCATGCTGGGCGCACGGTCCCGGCTGGCCTCCTCGGGCGGTCTGGGACTCGACCTGGTGGGTGACGCCGGGTTGCTCCGCCTTTCCACCTCCGACAGTGAATCGGCCGCACTGAGCGACATTGCAACCGGCGTGCAACGGATACGCGTCGGCCTGGAAGGGTCGCGTACGACCGCCCTCGCGGGCGAAACCACCGTAACGCCCTATGCGCAGGTGGCCGGACGCTACGACGGAGGCGACGGCCAGACCGGACAGGGCCTCGAAGTCTCCGGCGGACTCCGCCTGACCGGCGGTCGTGTCGGACTTAATGCCCAGGGCCGTTACCTGGCGGTCCATACGGCAGAGGGATACCGGGAGAACGGCGTTTCACTCATCGCCTATCTGAGACCGAGTTCGGACGGCCGGGGTCTTTCGATGTCCGTGGCGCCGCGCATGGGCGCTGGAACCGCAGACTCCGGCATGATGTGGCGCGAACGGCCCCTGGCCGATTCCGCCCTGCGCAGCGGCAGCCGCGCCCGTTCCCTGCGGGCCGAGGTGGGATACGGCCTTGCTTCATCGCCCACGGGTGTGCTCTTCACCCCCTTTGGCGACGTGTATCTCGACGGGGATGAACGCCGCCAGTTGCGGCTGGGCGCCCGCATAGGCGCCGCGGACCTCGGACGCTCCGGATCTCTGGAGCTTTCCGGCACGCGGATCGACCGGCGCGGTGGCGCATCCGATCATCGTATCAGCCTCTTTGCACGCATGGGCTTCTGATCGCGGTATCCGGAGTCTCTCCGCGCAATAATCGTTTCGCGTACTGTGAATTTGTCTTACGAGTAAGTATTCAAAGTATTGAGTATAAACGCTTGACGAGTAACGAAGCGAGAGGTACGTTAACGCCTACACTTGAGTCCATTGGCTTTGTATATCGAAGGGGTTGATTCAAGGCTTCGGCGGAAGGGCGACTTTAGGCCAAATGACTGAAGACAAAACCTGGATCGTACCCGATCCCCAAGCATCGTGTGAAGTCCGCCTGGACGAAGAGACTGTGACCGTGCTGCGCAGGCACGGGAATCCACAGGGTCCGCGTCTCGTCCTGAGCCACGGCAACGGACTCGCCATAGACCTGTATTATCCCTTCTGGTCTCACCTTGCCGATGACTACGATCTGATCCTGTACGACCAGCGGAATCACGGCTGGAATACCGTCGGCGATCAGCAGAAACACGATGTGCCGACGCTGATCCACGACCAGCGCCTGATCCTGGAGGCCATCGACGATCAGTTCGGGCAGAAACCGAAAGTGGGCGTCTACCACTCCGTCTCGGCATTGATTACCCTGCTGTCCATCTCGACCTTCAAGGATCTGATGTCGTCAGGCCCGGCGATAGATTTCTCCGGCCTGATCCTCTTCGATCCGCCCCTTTGCAAGCCGGGGGTCAGCCAGGTCGAATTCGACGCGGCCGCGGAACAGGTCGCCGCCGCCACGAGGCGACGCGGGCATTTGTTCCAGACGGAAGAGGACTTCGTTGAGCTGCTCAGCTACTCGCCAGGCTTCGTCCACGTAGTCCCCGGGGTAAGGGAACTCATGGCGAAGACGACGCTGCGGCCGATCGACAGCGGGGACGGTTACGAACTGCGGTGCCCGCGGGAATTCGAGGCCCAGATCATCGATTATTCGAGAAGTTATTCGGTGCTTGTGGATTTCGATGCGCTCGATTGCCCGACGAAAGTCATCGGGGCGGACCCCACCCTTCCCTATTCCTACCTTCCGACCCTGGACCTGCGCGACATGGTGACGGTCGACTACGACTTCCTGCCCGATACGACGCATTTCTTTCCGCTGGAACAGCCGGAGGAATGCGTATCGCTGATCCGGGAATTTCTCGAAAGCAACAACCTGGCGCATTTGGCCTGAGGCGGCCATTCGCCCTGTGAGGGCTTGAGTGGGAAGTCAACCGGCAGGATCTGCCGCCGCCGTGGCCTTGACGCGTACGGTGACGATATCCGTGTCGTGATATTGCTGGTGGCGAACGGATGACGCGAGATGACGCAGGAGCCGGAGAGATACTTCATGTTCGATGGATGTTTCGTCCGACTCGTCGGATAACATGGCGAGCCTGTCCTGTATGTTCTCGCCCCTCGGCGTAACGACAAACTCCAGTACCGCCCCGCCCTGTTCCCTGGATACTACAAGCCGCAGACTTCTCCGCTTACGTTCTTCCTGTTCTTCCTGACGGGTGAGCGTCAGCAGCACCTCTTCGCCGACGGCGTCGAGCCGGCCCGCCATGGCCTCGTCCCAGCCGGCCCGGGAGGCGAAGTTTCCGAGGAACGATCGGATTTCAGGCAAGACGGACATGTCCAGTACCGTCTCCATCCGGTACCGGCGATATCCCGTGGCACTGAGCACCAGGTTGAGGAGAATGGCCACCAGGCCCCCCGCGGTCATGCCGTTCCGGAACAGGCCGCCCGCGAACTGCGAGACGAACTCCGGGTAGATCAGTTCAAACTGCATACTGAATCCCACCAGGAAAGCGGCGCCCACGATGAAGCCCTTGTTCTTGTCGAGGCCGTCCTGGATGACGATCTTTAGACCCACGATAAAGAGCATCGCCAACAACACGATAAAGTACGCCGCGAAGACCGGATCCGGTATCGCCAGGACCAGGGCGAACGCCTTGGGCAGGAACACGAGCACCACGAAAGCGGCGCCGGTGAAAAGGCCCACGGTCCGGGCGGCTACGCCGGTGAGTTCGATAAGCGGTACGCTGGTCGTGTAGGTCGTGCCCGGCACGGTCCCTGCGAGTCCGGAGAGGAAAGATCCCACGCCGTCGACGGTCATGGCACCCTGAATCGATCTGAAATCGACCGCCCTGGTCTGCCGCCATGATA